>DATHZU010000317.1:0-11437 GCA_035458445.1 Thermohalobaculum sp.
AACCAGTGCCGCCGCCTCGGCACCGTCAGGGGAGCCTCGACCTTTGGATATCTCGGCCACGGCCACGTCGCCGGTCTTTCTGAGCATCGGCAAGCTATGGAAATCCTTCGGGAGCTTCATGGCGCTGAAGGATATCTCGCTGGAGATCTTCGAACGCGAGTTTGTGGTCTTCGTCGGCCCATCGGGCTGCGGCAAGACCACGCTGCTTCGCGCCATCGCCGGCCTGGACCTGCAGACGGCGGGGACGGTCGAGCAGGCGGGCAAGGACATCTCGGACCTGCCGCCGGCCCAGCGCGACTTCGGGATCGTGTTCCAGTCCTATGCGCTGTTTCCGAACCTGACCATCGAGAAGAACATCGCATTCGGGCTCGAAAACGCGGGCCGCACGCGCCCCGAGATTTCGGCGCGGGTGGCGGAGTTGCTCGAGTTGGTCGGATTGCAGGACCAGCGGAAGAAGTACCCGGCCCAGCTTTCCGGCGGCCAGCAGCAGCGAATCGCGCTGGCGCGCGCCATCGCCACCTCGCCCGGGCTGCTGCTGCTGGACGAGCCGCTGTCGGCGCTGGATGCCAAGGTGCGGGTGCATCTGCGCCACGAGATCAAGGAGCTGCAGCGCAAGCTGGGCGTGACAACCGTCATGGTCACCCATGACCAGGAGGAGGCGCTGAGCATGGCCGACCGCATCGTGGTGATGAACCACGGGGTGATCGAGCAGGTCGGCACGCCGACCGAGATCTACCGCGAGCCGGCGACCCTGTTCGTGGCCGACTTCATCGGCGAGACCAACCAGATCACCGCCCGCGCCGCCGGGCCGGACAGCCTGAGCTTCGGCGCCGAGACCCTTGGCAGCGCCGCCCACGGGCTGGCCGAGGGCACGCCGGTCACCGCGGTGATCCGCCCCGAGGATATCGTGCCCCACGAGGCCGGGTATCGCGGCGCCCCGGAGGCCAGCAACATCCGCGACGTGACCATCGACGAGATGGAGTTCCTCGGCTCGTTCTGGCGGGCGCGCCTGACCGGCGCCGGGCTGGGGCCCGAGGAACTGGTCGCCGACTTCTCGATCAACGCCGTGCGCCGGCTGTCGCTGGCCGAAGCGGCGGCGATCACCGTCGAGCTGCCCGCCGGACGCCTGCTCGCCTATGCGCAGGGGGGCACGGATGACCGCCACGGCTGAAGCCCTGCCGCCGAAGGGCCGGCCGCTGCGCGCGCGGCTCGGCCGCGACGACTGGATCATGCGCGGCTACATGGGTGTGATCGCGCTCTACCTTGTGATCGCGCTGGCGCTGCCGCTCTATGCCATGCTGTCGAAGTCGTTCTCGACCTACAGCTTCGACCTGACCGCCTACGAGTTCCAGGTCAGCGACGAGGCCGGGGTCTTCGCCGCGCCCCCGGTCACCGCCGCGGCTCTGAACGCCGAGCGCGCCTCGGTGGCGCCGGAGGACCTGGCCACCAATGCCGACGGGCGGTTGCCCGCGACCTCGTTCTTCCCGGATTTCAGCTTCCGCAGCCCGGTGAAATACCGCATCCGGGGCACCGGCGACGACGCGGTGTTCATCGTCGGCTCCGAGCGTCACGCCGGCACCGAATGGGTCGAGGTGACGTCGAACGACTTCCGCCGGGTGATGCTTCGCCCGGTGGCGTCGCGCGGCTTCTCCAACTACGCCACCTATTTCTCGACCCCGTCGCTGTTCCGGTCGATCGAGAACTCGCTGACCATCGCGCTGATCAGCACCGTGATCACGGTGACGCTGGCCTTCGGCTTCGCCTATGCGCTCAGCCGGAGCTGCATGGCGATGAAGCCGCTGTTCCGGATGGTGGCGGTGTCGCCGATCCTGGTCCCGTCGCTGCTGCCGGGAATCGCGCTGATCTACCTGTTCGGCAATCAGGGAATGCTGAAGGAGCTGCTGCTGGGCGAATCGATCTACGGCCCCATCGGCATCGTCATCGGCTCGGTGTTCTTCACCTTCCCGCATGCGATGATCATCATCACGACAGCGCTGGCGATCTCGGACGCCCGGCTCTACGAGGCGGCGGTGTCGCTGAAGGCGAGCCGCTGGAAGACCTTCTGGACCGTCACCATCCCGGGCGCCCGCTACGGGCTGATCTCGGCGGCCTTCGTGGTGTTCAACCTGGTGATCACCGATTTCGGCCTGCCGAAGGTGATCGGCGGGCAATACAACATGCTGGCGGTCGACATCTACAAGCAGGTGATCGGCCAGCAGAACTTCGAGATGGGGGCGGTGGTCTCGGTGGTGCTGCTGATCCCGGCGCTGGTGGCCTTCAGCGTGGACCGCCTGGTGCAGAAGAAGCAGGTGGCGCTGCTGTCGGCGCGCTCGGTCCCCTATGCGCCGCAGCCGAACCGCCGCTTCGACTGGCTGTGCTTCGCCTATTGCGGGGCGATCGCCGTGTTTCTGGTGGGCCTGCTGGCGGTCTGCCAGTTCGCCGCGCTGGTCAAGTTCTGGCCCTATGACCTGAGCCTCAGCCTGAAGAACTACGCCTTCGACCTGATGGATGGCGGCGGCTGGGATTCCTACTACAACTCGATCCAGCTGGCGCTGCTGACCGCGCTGATCGGCACCCTGGTGGTGTTCACCGGCGCCTATATGGTCGAGAAGACCAAGGGCTTCGACACCGGCCGCTCGCTGTTCCAGCTGCTGGCCATGCTGCCGATGGCGATCCCGGGCATGGTGCTGGGGCTGGCCTATATCTTCTTCTTCAACGACCCGGCCAATCCCCTGAACCCGATCTACGGCACCATGGCGATCCTGGTGATCTGCACGGTGACGCATTTCTACACGGTCTCGCACCTGACCGCGGTGACGGCGCTGAAGCAGATGGACCGCGAGTTCGAATCCGTCGCCGCCTCGCTGAAGCAGCCCTTCTACAAGCTGTTCGCCCGGGTCACCGTGCCGGTCTGCCTGCCCTCGGTGCTGGACATCTCGATCTATCTGTTCGTCAACGCCATGACCACGGTCTCGGCGGTGGTGTTCCTGTACTCGCCCTCCACCACGCTGGCCTCGGTGGCGGTGCTGAACATGGACGATGCCGGCGACATCGCCCCGGCGGCGGCGATGGGGATGATGATCTTCTACACCAATGCGGGGGCGCGGCTGCTGCACGCGATCCTGTCGCGCCGGGTGCTGGCGCGCACGCAGGCCTGGCGGGTGAAATAGCGGCGGTCAGAACGACGGCGGCGTGCAGGCGCTGACGATGACGCAGGGCTCGGCGGCGGTGTTGCGGAAGCGGTGCGGCAGCCGGCTGTCGAACAGATAGGCATCGCCCGCGCGCAGCGTCTCGGTCGCCTGCCCGACGGTCAGCTCGATCTCGCCGGAGATGACGATCCCGGCCTCCTCGGCCTCGTGGGTGTAAAGCTCGACGCCGGTATCGGCGCCGGGCTCGTAGCGCTCGTGCAGCATCTGGAGGGCATGCTTGCTGGCATCGCCGACCTGGCGGAACGAGATCGCCTCGGACATGCCTTCGGGGCCGGTGCCGACCACTGTCGCCGGGTTGACCTCGATCAGGTCGGTGCTGCGGAACACGAATTTGCCTTCCTCGGCCTTCTCGATCGAGAAGAACTCCGAGAAGGTCATCGGCACCGCGTCGAGGATCAGCTTCAGCGAGGCGATCGAGGGGCTGGTGCGGTTCTGCTCGATCAGCGAGATCATGCTGTTGGTCACGCCCGCGCGCGACGCCAGCTGGCGCTGGGACAAGCCCTGCGCGATACGCACCGCTCTCAGGCGTCGGCCCACATCGATGGACATAGCCGCTCCGTTCAAGACCTGAAACTGTTGAATATACTCAACGCACCTTGTCAAGCGCCCGGGCTGCAACCGGTAACGCGCGGAATTTCCGCACATAATAGACGAAACGTCAATTATAATTGACCCATCGCGTTTTCGGGCATAGAGTGTCGAAGAAACTTGACGGAATCGGCAGACCCATTCGGCACCGTGGCGCCTGGCGCCCTCGCGACTCGCCCGGACCGTTTCGTCGACCCACCCCTGCACCTGCCAGGCATTGCGCGAAGGAGACACCACAGATGGCCAAGGACAACAATGCCGCGGCTGGCGCCAAGCAATCCGGATCGAGCAACGCGGATATCCTCGCGCGGCGCCAGGCCGCCATCCCGCGCGGCATCGCCACCGCGGCGCCGGTCTTCGTCGACCGCGCCCAGAACGCCGAGGTCTGGGATGTCGAGGGCAACCGGCTGATCGACTTCGCCTCGGGCATCGCCGTGACCAACACCGGCCACCGGCATCCCAAGGTGATGGCCGCCGTGGCCGCACAGTGCGAGCGTTTCGCCCATGTCGCCTTCCAGGTGACCGGCTACGATTCCTACGTGACCCTGGCCGAGCGGCTGAACGCACTGGCCCCGATGCAGCCGGCGAAGACGCTGTTCTTCACCACCGGCGCGGAGGCGACCGAGAACGCGGTCAAACTCGCCCGCGCCCATACCGGCCGGTCCGGTGTGATCGCCTTCACCGGCGCCTTCCACGGCCGCACCCTGCTGACCATGGGCATGACCGGCAAGCATGTGCCCTACCGGGTGAAGTTCGGCGCCATGCCGCCGGGCATCTTCCATGTGCCCTTCCCCATCCCGCATCACGGCACCACCGAGGCGGACTCGCTGAAGGCTCTGGACCACATCTTCAAGGCCGATATCTCGCCGGACCAGGTGGCGGCAATCATCATCGAGCCGGTGCAGGGCGAGGGCGGCTTCTACCAGGCGCCGAAGAGCTTCATGCAGGCGCTGCGGACGATCTGCGACACCCATGGCATCTGCCTGGTGGCCGACGAGGTCCAGTCGGGCTTCGCCCGCACCGGAAAGATGTTCGCCATCGAACATTATGGGGTCGAGCCCGACCTGATGCCGATCGCCAAGGCGATGGGTGGCGGCTTCCCGATCTCCGGTCTGGTGGGCAAGGCCCACATCATGGACGCAGCCGAGCCGGGCGGTCTGGGCGGCACCTATGGCGGCAACCCGATCTCCTGCGCCGCGGCGCTGGCGGTGCTGGACGTGATCGCCGAGGAAAAGCTCTGCGAGCGGGCGAACCGCATCGGCGCGCGGATGGTCGAGCGGATCGAGAAGATGAAGCGCTCGAACACGCTGCGCCCCATCGGCGATGTGCGGGGCCTGGGCGCCATGGTGGCCTTCGAGCTGGTCACCGAGCGCGGCACCCATACGCCGGACCCGGATGCCACCAAGGCGGTGACTGCCAAGGCGCTGGACGAGGGGCTGATCCTGCTGTCCTGCGGCTACTACGCCAACACCATCCGCCTGCTGCCGCCGCTGACGATCGCCGACCAGCATCTCGACGAGGGGCTCGACGCCCTGGAAGCCGCGCTGCAGGCCGGGCCGACCACGTAGCACCGCAAAAGGGGCGCAGACGCCCCCTGGCGTTCCGACTTGCCGGCCGGGCGAGAGCCCCGGCCATTGCCGAAGGAGAGACACGACATCCCCCGCTGGGTCATGTTGGCCCGCGGGAACCTGACGGGAGGGGGTTCGATGATGGCGAGAGGCTTCGGGTCCGACCGGCAGGTTTCGGCCAACTCTGGCGAAAACATCGGGGCCGTACCCGACGACGTCGTCGTGGTGCTGCGAATCGGCGGAGAATTGAAGGGACCTGTGCTGTTGGTCTGCGGTCGCGAGCCGATATGCCGCCCGATCTTCAAGAAGATCATAACGCTGCCGTCGCTGCCCTGGCTCAGCGGAACCTTGATGCTGGGCTATATTGGAGACTTCGAAGGAACCGGGCACAGCGCCTATGAATGCGAACCGTTCCGCAATCCAACCTTCGACGAATCCCTGTTCCTCGATTTTCACGAGAATGGAGGCCGTTCCCACGCCCGGTATTGTCAGCACGCTTATTGGGCGATCTTGCGGAAGATGACGCAGATCGGAATGATTTCCGGGCGCGGCGTGCCGATGCCGTGAGTTGCGGCATTTGATTCCACAGTAACGCCGGAAGCCTGACCGGGACCGGCAGATGCGCCGCCACAACGCCGAGGGAGAGGCCATGAACGACCTTGCCACCGACGCCGAGGAGATCACGGACAAGCTGCGCCGGCTGATTGCGGAAGGCAGTGCGGAGGAACTGGCGTCGCTGCTGGGCCCCATGCCGCTCAGCGAGGCGCTGCGCGAGCTTCTGAACCTGGCGCCGGACGAACGCGATGCGGTCCTGAAGCTGGTTCCGCCGGAACTCGCCGCCAAGCTGATCGAGGAAGCTCCAAACGAACTGGCGGTCAATTTCGTCGAGCGCATGGAACCGGCGCGCGCCGCCGAGGTTATCGACGAGCTCGATTCCGACGTCCAGGCGGATGTCATCGGCGAGCTGGACGACGAGGATGCCGAGGCGATCCTGTCCGAGATGGACGCCGAGGACGCAGCCGACGTCCGCCGGCTGGCCGAGTATGACGACGAAACCGCGGGCGGCCTGATGGTCGCCGAGGCCTTTACCTTCCGCGAGAGCGATACCGTCGGGGCCGTGCTGCGCGGCTTCGTCGCGGAAGACCAGGATTTCGAGCGTTATCGCGGCCAGCATCCTTACATCGTGGACGATGCGGGCCGCCCGGTGGGCGTGGTCTCGCTGCGCGGCCTGCTGACGTCGCGCAGGAGCGCCCCTCTGACCGAGATCATGTCCGTGCCGCTGACGGTGCCGGTCTCGATGGCTCTCGACCAGCTGCAGGACCTGTTCGACGAGCATCCGTTCCTGGGCATGCCTGTGGTCGAGACGGATGGCAGGCTGGTGGGCGTGGTGTCCCGCGCGGCGGTCGATGCCGCGGCGCTGGAACGTGCCGAATCCGAGAGCATGCGGCTGCAGGGTGTCGTCGGCGACGAGGTCCGGTCGATGCCGCTGCCGCTGCGCGCGCGCCGGCGGCTGGCGTGGCTGTCGGCAAACATCGTGCTGAACATCATCGCCGCCAGTGTGATCTCGGCCTATGAAGAGACGCTGGCGGCGGTGATCGCCATCGCCGTATTCCTGCCGATGGTCTCGGACATGAGCGGGTGCTCCGGCAACCAGGCGGTCGCGGTGACCATGCGCGAGTTGTCGCTGGGGCTGGTCCGCCCGGTCGACGCGATGCGGGTCTGGGTCAAGGAGGCCTCGGTCGGTCTGATCAACGGGCTCGCGCTGGGGATTCTGATCGGGCTGGTGGCCTGGATCTGGAAGGGCAACGTCTATCTGGGCCTGGTGATCGGTGTCGCGCTGGCGCTGAACACGCTGATCGCCGTGTCCATCGGCGGCGTCGTGCCGCTGGTGCTGAAACGCATCGGGCAGGATCCGGCCGTGGCCAGCGGACCCCTGCTGACCACGATCACGGACATGGCCGGTTTCTTCCTGGTCCTCAGCCTGGCCAGCGTGATGATGCCGCTGCTCGTTTGAACGGCCGGGCCGCGGTGGGGTTCATTGCAGGGCGGCAGCATCCGCCGCGGCGCTCTCGCCCGCCAGCTTTCCGTAGACGGTGCCAGCCATCAGCCCGCTGCCGCCGGGGTAGTTCTCGTAGAACAGACCGCCGACCAGCTCGCCCGCCGCATAGAGGCCTGGGATCGGCCGGTCGGTGACGTCGATCACGGCGCCACGGTCGTCGATCTTCAGGCCGCCGAAGGTGAAGGTCACACCGGTGGTGGTCACATAGGCCTCGAAGGGCGGCTCGTCGATCGGCAAGGCCCAGTTGGTCTTGTCGATCTCCAGCCCCTCGGTCGTCACCCCGTCCAGGATCGATGGGTTGAATTTCGAGGTGTCGCCGCAGGCGGCGTTGAACCGCTCGACCGTCGCGTTCAGCGCGGCCGGGTCGATGTCCAGCCCGGCGGCCAGTTCCTCGATGCTGTCCGCCCGCACCTTGGTCACCTCGCGAATGCGGTACTCGTCGCGCAACAGCGGGATGGTCTTGGCGTCGAAGATCTGGATCGCCGTGCGGTGCGGCTGGCCCATGATGGCGCGGCCGAACTTGACATAGGTGAGGTTGCGCAGGTCCTCGCCCTCGTCGACGAAGCGTTGACCATCGACGTTGACCATGATGCCCCACGGGTAGGAATGCTTCTGGAAGTTGTCGAGGATCACCCGGTCGCCGAAGGGCGGCGCCGAGATGTCCCAGCCGACCGAGTGGCAGCCCGACCAGTTGCCATAGGGCACGGCGCCGATCTCCAGCGCCATGCGGATGCCGTCGCCCAGATTGTGCCGGGTGCCGCGCACCCGCGCCAGGTCCCAGCCGAGCCCCAAATAGCGGACCCGCCATTCCGGATTCGATTCGAAGCCGCCGCAGGCCAGCACCACCGCCTTGGCCGGGATCTCGTCGTAACCTTCCGGACCGCGCACCTCGACGCCGGTAACCCGCCTCTGCCGGTCCTGAATCAGCCGAGTCGCGCCGGTGCCGTAACGAATCTGGCAGCCCAATTGATCGATCCGCTTTAGTTCGGCCTCGACAAGTCCTGCACCGCCGCCGACCGCCTCGATATTGACGCCGCCGTAGAAATGGTGCTTGCCGTCGACCAGAAAGGACTGCCGGCCGAACATCGGAATGAAGCGGATACCGTGGCTGCGCAGCCAGACCATCGCGGGCCGGGACCCGTCGATCAGTCGCCAGGCCATGTCCTCGTCGGACTGGTGCCGAGTGACCTTCATCAGCGCATCGTAGAAAACCTTCCGGTCATGCACAGGCAGCACGATCTGCGCGCGCTCGGCGGGCGACAGGTCGGTCAGGACGTCGGTCGCCGCGTCGTCTATCCCGTTGTGGCAGAAACGAAATCCGCCCGCGGTGAAATAGGAGTTGCCGCCCTTCTCGTCTTCCGGCGCCTTCTCCAGGACCAGCACGCTGGCCCCGTTCTCGCGCGCCGCCATCGCTGCGGAGAGGGCCGCGTTCCCGGCACCGACAACGACCACGTCCCAAGTATCCATCAATTCACTCCAGATCGGTTCGGCACCCATTTCACGGCTTGCAGGCCGTCTGTCAAATACCTTGAGCGCCACCACTATCCTCAAAGAGATGTTGCGACCGGGACTTCGCACAGCGCGGAGTAGTTAATCCAATTCTGTCTCAAATTAGTTCAAGATTGAAACGTTAACCGGATTGACACTCTACTTATGCGGGTGTTACAGTTAAGAATAGTAAACCTAGGGGACGCGTCCCTCTGTAACCGCCCAGATAGAAGCGTGTTTGCCGGGGCGCGAGTCGGATGGCCAGTATGAAAAAATTCCTTGATGACGAAACGGGCTCCATGAGCGTCGAATTCGTGATGTGGATTCCGTTTCTCGCGATCATGCTGGTCATCGCCGTTGATGCCAGCTACCTGTACCTGAGTCAGAACCAGATGTGGAACGTTGCCCGCGACACCGCGCGCCGCATGACCACGCAAGTGATCAAGACCGACCAGGAAGCCGAGAACTGGGCCGAGTCCCGGCTTTCGATCTACCCACATAATTACACGGTCGATGCGACGTCGACGCCGGCTTACGTATCGGTGGTGATCTCCGCGCAGGTCGTCGACCTCGTTCCCTTTGGGGCGTTCACCAGACGTTTCCTGGCCCGCGATGTCTTTGCCCGGGTCATCATGCGCCAGCGTCCGGCCTGATCGTCCTGCTCTGTAGGGGCGATCCTCCGGGTCAACGAATGTGAGAGAGTAAAGTGAGCAAGACGCGAAAATTTATCGGGGATGAAGGCGGCGTGGTCACGACCGAGTTCGTGGCGATCATGCCCTTCTTCCTGTTCTTCTTCGCCTTCTTCGTCGATACCTGCATGGTGTATTTCACTTACTCGGACATGTACGCGACGGCCCGCGACACGGCGCGCCGCATGAGCACCGAGCAGCTCGAGACGATGGATGAGGTCCGCGACTACGTCGCCGAGCGCCTGTTGCCGCATTCGCTGCGGTACCATCTTTCGGCCGATCCGATGGCCGGCGATATAGATGTGATCATTACGGCGAACGTATTCGAATCCGCGCTCTTCGGGGCGCTTCTGACACGCTTTGTTGGTGAGACGATGTCTGCGCGAGCGACCGTCCGCCGCGAGCCGTCATGGTGACGCGTCTGGGTCGCCAGCCGGTGTGTATGATGGGAGGTGGCAATGCCGTTCCAGAGCTTTCGTAAGTTCCTCGCTGACGAGGACGGCGGATACACGATGTGGTTCCTCACCTGGTTCGCGATGTTCGTGATGTTCAGTGGCCTCGCGGTTGACATTGGCGACGCGTTCCGCGTCGAGACCGAGTTGCAGGCCACGGCCGACGCGGCCGCGCTGGCAGGGGCCATGTCGCTGCCCGACGACAATGCGGTGGTCAACCAGGCGCTGCTTGTCGCCGAAGGCAACATGCCGAAAGTCATGGGTACGCAGCCGTTGCACGGCAATGTCACAAAGCCGTCGGAGATCGTCACCGGGTATTGGGACATCCCGTCGAAGACCTTCGTGCCCGGCGGCACGCCCAAGAACGCGGTCTACGTGGTCACCCGCCGTGGCGACGCGAATGAGAACCCGCTGTCGCCGATGTTCCTGCGCATCCTTGCTGCCTGGGACTTCCGGAACTTCGATCTCGCGACGGTGGCGATCGCGGCCCAATACGTGCCCCAATGCCTGCTCTATAATGGCCTGGTCGCCGGCAACAAGATCGACTTCCAGTCCGGCAACACTTTCGCCGGCCTTTGCCTGCACGCCCAGAACGAGCTTTTTGACAAGGGTAAGGATTACGCGGTCAAGGTCGGAAACGGCAACGTTGTGGTGAATAGTCCGATTAACGGTATGCAAACCGAGATCAGCTATCCCGCCTCCTATGACCCCATGACTGGTCAAGATGCAGACGGGCGGGGGCTGGACGAGCGGCCGAATGTCTGCACGCAGAACGATGGTGTTTGCGAGGCGGTTGCGCCTGAAACGGACCTGCCGCCGCTGGATGTGCTCGGGTTGGACGGCATCTTTGCCGGGTACAGGGCCTATGATCCCGCTAATTCGGCCACGTGGGGCCCAATCCCGAGTTACATGTTCCAGAATGGGGGCTTGACGCCTCCCGCCCGGCAGGTCATCAGCGAGGATTACGCCTCGAATGGCGGGACATTCGACGAGTACACGGTCTACATCGCCAACTGCTCGAACAAGAACAAGAACCTCAAGCTCGGCGCCAACGTCGATCTGAAGCACGTGGTCATCGTCGCCACCTGCATGATCTCCAGCTCGTCGAACGGCAAGATCCGGGCGAGCGTGCTGGCCAGCAGTTCCGTCGGGAACGGCAAGAGCGGTATCGACCAGAACTCGATCAGCTTCGCCAACGGCTGGGATTTCGGTACGATCAACTGGTGTCCGCCGCCGAAGGGAGACGGCAGCGCCGCCGATGAGGATGTGAGGCTGTACTCGAAGGCCTCGATCCAGATCGTTGCCCAGACCTATATCTACGGTCTGCACGCAGTGGCTGCGGGGGATTTCAACATGACCGCCAATGGCGTGGTCGGCGGCATCT
>DATHZU010000318.1:0-4923 GCA_035458445.1 Thermohalobaculum sp.
CTCGCCGCTGTCGCGGGCCGACGAGACCGCCCGCATCCTGGCGCGCGGGCGCCCCTTCACCCTCGACGCCCGGCTGGTCGAGCTGAGCTGGGGCGAGTGGGAGGGCAAGCACGGCGCCGACCTGCTGGCCGACCCGGACTCGGGCTATGTCGATGTCGAGCACTGGGGCTGGCACCGCCGCCCGCCCGGCGGCGAGAGCCCCTGGGACGTGTGGCAGCGGGTGCGCCCCGCCCTGGCGGAAATCGCCGCCGACCCCGCGCCCGCGCTGCTGATCGTGCACCGGGCGCTGATGCGGGTGATCCTGGCCCGCGCCTGGAGCTGGAACTACGACAGCCCGGAGCCGTTCCGGATCAAGCAGGGCCATATCTATCCCCTGACCATCGGCGCCGAGGGCGATCCCTCCGCGCCCGAGCGCCCTGCCCGGCTGGTGCCCTTCCCGTGACCCGGATCGCGTTTCTCTGCTGCCATCTCAGCGGCACCGGCCACCTGGTGCGCACGCTGGCGCTGGCACGCGCCGCCCGCGAGGCCGGGGCGGAGGTGCTGGTGATCAGCGGCGGCCGGGCGCTGAGCCATGTCGATCCGGGCGGTATCGAGCTGCTGCAGCTGCCGCCCTTGCACGTGCCGGATTTCGATTTCTCGACCCTGCGCACCCTCGCGGGGGAACCTGCCGACGAGGCCTATATGTCCGCCCGCCGCACCGCGCTGGTGGCGGCGCTGACCGGGTTCCGGGCGCAGGCGCTGGTCACCGAGACCTTCCCGTTCGGCCGCCGGATGCTGGCGGCCGAATTCGAGGCCGCGATCGCCGCCGCCCGCGCCGCGAACCCCGCCGTGGCGATAGTCGCCTCGGTCCGGGACATCCCGGAGCCGCCGAAGAAGCCGCAGAAGCTGGCCGAGGCCGCCGACAGGCTGCGCCGGCTCTACGACGCCGTGCTGGTGCATGGCGATGCCGGGTTCCTGCCGCTCTCCGCCGCCTGGGCGCTGCCCGCAGACCTGGCACCGATGATCCGGCACACCGGCTATGTGGCGGACGATCCGCCGCCCGCCGACGCCCCGCCCGGCGATTCTGTGGTGGTGGCGGTCGGCGGCGGCGTTCTCGGCCGCCGCCTGCTGGAGATCGCTGCGCGCGCCGCCGCGCTTTCATCCCGGCCCTGGCATCTGCTGACCGGCGGGCCAGACGCCGCCGACTTGGCCCGTGATCTCTCCACCCGCCACGGCCGCGCCAACCTGACCGTCGAGCCGCCGAGGCAGGACTACCGGACGCTGCTCGCGGCGGCCGCCTGTTCCGTCAGCCTTGCGGGCTACAACACCGTCCTCGACCTCGCCGCTTGCACCACGCCGGCGATCGTGGTCCCCTTCGACGAGCATGGGGAGGTCGAGCAGGTGATCCGGGCGGAACGGCTGGCGGGGTTCGAAGGCTTCACCGTCCTGCGGGTCGGCGGCCTGACCCCGCAGGCCCTGGCCGAAGCCGCCGAGGCCGCCGCCTCCGGCCACCGCCGTGCGCCCCTGCCGCTGGCCCGCGACGGCGCCGCACGGGCCGCCGCCGCGATCCTGGAGCTTGCCGCCCGATGACCGGACCGAAGCGCATCCACGATGTCGAGGGCGTCAGCGCCCGGCTGCAGGCAATCACCCGCCGCGCGCGGGTGGACCTGCGTTACCTGCACGACAACCGCACCCGCCAGCACGTGGTCGAGGCGACCGCCGGTTGCGCCCGCATCCTCGATATCGGCGCCGGGATGCGCGGCCATATCGGCGCGCTCGGCGACCGGGTCGAGACGCTGGACCTCAACGATATCGACGCCGAGGCCGAGAACCTGACCCGGCCCGACATCCTTGGCGATGTCTGCCAGCCCTTCCCCGACTGGATGCACGCGCGCTACGACGCGGTGATCGCGCTGGCGGTCCTCGAGCATGTCTACGACCCGCCCGCGGCGGTGGAGAACTTCCGCAAGGCGCTGAAGCCGGGCGGCCGGCTGTTCCTCTACGTCCCCTGGATGTGGCGCTACCACGCGCCGAAGAGCCTGGTCTTCCAGGACTACCAGCGCCTCAGCCGCGACGGCATGGCCTATCTGCTGCGCGATTTCGAGGAGGTGACGCTGTACCCCCTGCGGGGCAAGTACTCGGCCATCCTCAACATGCTCAAGTTCTGGAAACCGATGATCGAGCGCCGCTTCGGCGAGCGCATCAACCGGCTGGCGGATGCGAGGACCAGCGAGTTGCGCAACACCCTCCAGTCCTCGGGCTTCTTTGCCGAGGCGAGGAAGCCCCTGATCCGCAAGACGGAAACACACACCGCAGCGGATTGACCCGTTGCCGCCCGCGGAGCATGGTCCGCCAAGCGTCAGAATCGGAGGCCCCATGTCCAATCACGAACTCTATCCCCATCCCGAGAACATCCATTGGGGTTACCACGACGCCAGCCTGCCGCCGGTGCTGCGGATCGCCTCGGGCGACACGCTGACCCTGACCGCCTGGCCTGCGGCGGATGCCCGGTCGCTGCCGCCCGACCGCTCGCTGGTCAAGCCCGACCATTTGAAGGCGATCGAGACCTGCGTGCAGGGACAGGCGACCCACATGCTGACCGGCCCGGTCCATGTCGAGGGCGCCGAACCCGGCGACGTGCTGCAGGTCGACATCCTCGACATCAAGCTCAACGAGCGCTGGGGCTACACCGCGATCCGGCCCCTGCGCGGCACCCTGCCGGACGAGTTCGACCGCTTCACCATCATCCACCCGCTGATCGATGCCGACGCCATGACCGCGCGGCTGCCCTGGGGCACCGACATCCCGCTCTCGCCCTTCTGGGGCATCATTGCCGTCGCGCCGCCGCCGCATTGGGGCCGGGTGCCTTCGATCCAGCCGCGCAAGTTCGGCGGCAACATGGACAACAAGGAACTGGTGGCCGGCACGACCCTCTATCTGCCGGTCTTCGCCGAGGGGGCGCTGTTCTCGGCCGGCGACGGCCATGCGGTGCAGGGCGACGGCGAGGTCTGCATCACGGCGCTGGAGACCGGGCTGAAGGGCAGCTTCCGGCTGACCGTGCGCAAGGACCTGGGCTATGACTATCCCTTCGCCGAAAGCCCGACCCACCTGATCTCGATCGGCATGCACGAGGACCTGGACGAGGCCGCCCGCATCGCCGTGCGCCAAATGATCGAGCATGTCTGCGCCCGCACCGAGCTCAGTCGCGACCAGGCCTACATGCTGTGCTCGCTGCAAGGCGACCTGCATGTCACCCAGACCGTCGACGGCGAGAAGGGCTGCCACATGATGCTGGCCAAGGCGGTGCTGTAGGGGAATCGGACACCCCGGGCGTTCTCGACGCCCACCGAAACCGTTCACGATGCCGAGCGGAGGCTCGGCGCCATAGACATGCGCAAGCGCGACGCAATGCCCGGCTTCCGGCCGATGAAGCGCTTGACTGTATCAAACCATCGGATGGCGGAGACGTTCCGGCATCGGCCACTGACGGTCCGATTTGCATCGGCACCGAGACACTGTCGAGGCGCGCGGCCAAAGGTTCGGTTGCGCCGGCTTTCGACCTTGTGTTTTCGCTTCGGCCTTACGGCTGCCATTCAACGACGCAATTGCGAATGCCGCCGATGGTCTTCTTTGGCCGCGCCGACACGAGCAGCGCTGTATCGCCCGGGCTCGAAGCCGCCGTCCCGGCGAGATCCGGGGCGCGGGGACCCCGCGCCACCTTGCCGCTTTGGGGGCCTCCACCGTGTAGACGCAGACCGCGCTGGCCGGGTCTCCTTCGCCGCAGAATGTTGCATAAGAGCTGGCCGCGAAGACAGGGGCCGGCCACTCACCGCCCGAAGACCTCGTCCGGCTCGACGCCCCAGATCGCGGCCTTGCGAACCCAGCCGCGCGTGCCCTCGACCTGCAGCTCGCACCAGTCGGCCTCGCATTGCCTGAGCGCGGCGACCACGCCCCGCTCGGCCCGTGCCGTCGCCGCCGCGTCTGACGTGGGCTTCTCGCGGAGCGTGACCAGGGGCTCGGTCACCAGCGCGGTCCGGTACCTGGTCAGCAGCGCGTGATAGACCCAGCCGCCCGCATTCTCGGAATCGGCGATCTTGCGCCAGTCGCGGTACTCGGCGACGATCCGCACCGGAAGGCCGGCGCGCCGGAAAACCCAGTCGATCCGGTAATCGAGGCCCGGCCCGCGCCGTACATTCACCTCGGCCGACCTGAGCGAGACATAACGCGGCAAGGGCAGGTTGGTCTCCGGGCCCAGCGATTGCGCGGCCGGCCGCGCAGCGGGCAGCGCGACTGCCAGCAATAACGCCAGGATTCCGGCCCACGCCACGATCCGCTTCAATCTGCCCATGCCGTCCTGCCCTCCGCGCTGCCGCTCCTGGCCCGCGCGCCTGCTCCGCCGGATGTTTCCGGTCGCTGTTTTTCCGGCGATCCGGGCCGATTTGCCCTTCAATCCCCGCGCGCGGGAATCTATCACGGAGACGAGGCTAGGCGAAAAGGAAATCCACCCATGACCCGCAAGCGTCTTACGGTCGTCGTCACGCGCAAGCTGCCCGAGGCGGTGGAAACCCGAATGCGCGAGTTGTTCGAGGTGACGCTGAACGAAACCGACCAGCCGATGAGCCCCGACGCCCTGGCCAGCGCCGTCGCCAAGGCCGATGTGCTGGTGCCCACCGTCACCGACCGGATCGACCAGAGGCTGCTGGCGCATGCCGGCGAGAACCTGAAGCTGATCGCCAATTACGGCGCCGGGTTCGACCATATCGACGTCGAGACGGCGCGCCGCCGCGGCATCCTGGTCTCGAACACCCCGGGCGTGCTGACCGAGGACACCGCCGACATGACCATGGCGCTGATCCTGGCGGTGCCGCGCCGGATCAAGGAGGGCATGGCGCTGATCCAGTCCGGCGACTGGCAGGGCTGGTCGCCGACCGCGATCATGGGCCA
>DATHZU010000319.1:0-3099 GCA_035458445.1 Thermohalobaculum sp.
CGTGGTGCGCTACCTGGCCGAGATCGGCTCGCCGAACCGGCGGGTGGCGGTGGAATACGTCAATCCCTCGATCACCCAGGCGCTCCTGCAGCGCGGCATCGAGGTGATCGACGGCGTCCGCATCTCGGAGATGCGGACGCCGTCGATCACCTCGATGCCGCGCTGCAGGAGCGCCTGGGTGATCGAGGGATTGACGTATTCCACCGCCACCCGCCGGTTCGGCGAGCCGATCTCGGCCAGGTAGCGCACCACGTCGTCGGCCAGCAGACGCGCCGCCTCGGCCAGGTCCGGCCCGCCGTCGAACACCGATATGGGGCGGCCGGGGCGGGAATCGTCGCAGCCCTGCGGGGTGCCATAGGCGCCGTAGATCACCGTCGGCCCGTCCAGCGGCAGGAACAGGTAGGTGGAGGGGATGTGTGCCTGGAACAGGCCATAGGTCCGGTAGTCGACCGCGTAGCGCAGGCTGACCGGGCTGACCAGCACTGCCATCGCCGCGCCGGCCTGCCGGAGCTGGTCCTTCAGCCGCGCGGTGCGCCAGGCATGCAACCGGCCGTGATCGATCTCCGGCAGGGCCCTGTACCGGGCGAGATCGGACCAGCCGTCGCCGAGGACCATGGCGTCGGGCGCCGGCGGCGCCGGGGAAGCGGCGCCGTGCGGATCGGACAGATCGCCGTCGGTGGGCATGGCCGGTCCCTCGAATCAAGGGGTGTCGCGCGAGGATATCCACACTGCGGAAAATTGCGCCGGAAAATCGCCTGGCGCCGGAATCCGGGCTGCGGGCCGTGAATGTATTCTCGACGGAACTTCCCGGGTGCGCTAATCGGGCCTTGCGGCCCGCTTGCGCGGTATCCGGGGAATTCATGCGAATTCCGGCGTGAAGGGTTCGGAAAAGATGTCGGTCTGGAAGCAGTTCCTGGTCCTTGTAGCGCTCGCGCTGATGGCGCTGGGCGGTTACGAGGGCTACCGGCGCTATCTGGCGCCGCCCGACGAGGCCGCCGAGGGCCGCGCCAGGGGGCGCGAGGTTGCGGTCGAGGTGGCCGAGGCGAGCGAGCGGCGCCTGCCGCGCACCGTCGAGGCGGTCGGCACCACGCGGGCCCGGCAGTCGATCGAGGTGGTGCCCGTCACCTCGGGCAATGTGGTCGAGATCGCCTTCACGCCCGGTCAGCATGTCAGCGCCGGTCAGGTGCTGGTGCGCCTGGACGACGATATCGAGCGCGCCAACCTGACCGATGCCGAGGCGCAACTGGTTGAGCGCGACCAGGCGGTCGAGCGCGCCGCCAGGCTTCAGCAATCGAACTCGGTCGCGCTGGCGACGGTCGAGCAGGTCACCGCGGCGAAGGCGGCGGCGGACGCCGAGGTCGAGCGCGCGCGCCGCAAGCTGGCCGACCGGGCGATCCGGGCGCCCTTCGACGGGGTCGTCGGCCTGTCGGACATCGATCTGGGTGCCAGGGTCGACGACGAGACGGTGCTGACGACCCTCGACGACCTTTCCGAGGTCGAGGTGCAATTCTCGCTGCCCGAGACCCTGTTCGCCGAAATCGCCCCTGGGCAGCCGATCGACGCCCGCAGCGCCGCCTTCCCGGAGCGTATCTTCAACGGCCGGGTCGCCCATATCGACACGCGTATCGACCCGGTCAGCCGCGCCTTCAAGGTCCGCGCGGTGATCCCCAATCCCGAGGGGATCCTGCCGTCGGGCATGTTCATGTCGCTGACCCTGACGCTGTCGGAATCCGACGCCCTGGTGGTGCCGGAGGAGGCCATCGTCGTGCAGGCGGCCGAGACCTTCGTCTTCGTGGTCGAGGACGGCCGTGCCGCGCGCCGGACGGTGGCCACCGGGCAGCGCCGCGACGGCGTGGTGGCGGTCACCGACGGGCTGGCGGCGGGCGAGACCGTGCTGGTACGCGGGTTGCAGCGGGTGCGCGACGGATCGGCGGTGAAGATCGTCGGCGGCGCCAAGACCGGGGACGGATCATGAGGCTGTCGGACCTCTCGGTCCGCCGCCCGGTTCTGGCGGCGGTTGCCAACCTGCTGATCGTGGTCTTCGGCATCGCCGCGCTGCAGGGCCTGCCGATCCGCGAGCTGCCGGACGTGGACACCGCGGTCGTCACCGTCACCACCTCCTATCGCGGCGCCGCGCCCGAGGTCGTCGACACCGACGTCACCGAGATCGTCGAGGGCGCGGTCGCCAGCATCTCGGGCATCCGCTCGATCAGCTCGGAGAGCCGCCAGGGCCGCAGCCGCACGACCATCGAATTCGTCACCGGGCGCGACATCGACGCCGCCGCCAACGACGTGCGCGACGCGGTCGGGCGCATCCGGGGCGAGCTGCCGGACGAGGCTGACGAGCCGAGCGTCGTCAAGAGCGACACCAGCGGCGACCCGGTGATGCGCCTCGCGATCACCTCGAGCCGGATGACCACGGCCGAGATCACCGACTACATGGACCGGTTCATCATCGACCGGATGGCCACCATCGACGGGGTGGCGAATGTCGACATCTACGGCGAGCGGCCCTTCGCGGTGCGCATCTGGATCGACCGGCGGGCGCTGGCGGCGCGCAACCTGACCGTCGCCGACGTGCAGGATGCGATCCTGCGCAACAACCTGGAACTGCCGGCGGGCGAGGTGCAGTCCGAGCAGCGCCAGCTGACGGTGCGCCTGAACAGCCGCATCGCCACCATCGAGGACTTCCGCGACATCGTGATCGACCGGGTGGCGGGCTACCCGGTGCGGCTGGGCGACGTGGCGCGGGTGGCGCCGGGGGTCGCCGACGATTCCACCATCGTGCGCAATAACGGCGTCGAGGCGGTGGGCATGGCGATCCTGCGCCAGAGCCAGGCCAACACGCTGGCGATATCCAAGGCCGTGCGGGCGGAGATCGCGCTCTTGTCCGAGAACCTGCCCGAGGGGATGGCGATCGAGGTCGGATCGGACGACGCGATCTTCGTCGGCGCCTCGATCCGCGAGGTTGCCATCGCGCTCAGCATCTCGCTGGGACTGGTGGTGCTGGTGATCCTGCTGTTCCTGCGGAGCCTGCGCGCAACGATGGTGCCGGCGATCACCATCCCGGTGGCGCTGATCGGTTGCTTCCTGCTGATC
>DATHZU010000320.1:0-12906 GCA_035458445.1 Thermohalobaculum sp.
GCTCGCTGGGCATGGTTTACCTGCTGGACGAAATGCTGCGCGTCTTCGGACGCCTGAGATCAGCCCGTCCCGGTGCGCGGTTCCTGTTCATCGGCCACCATTCGGCGAGCGATCTCGTCGCGCGGGCGCGAGCTCTGGGGATCGAAGTCGCCGAAGATGAAATCCTTGTCCAGCCCGCCGAGCATGGCGAGGTGCCCGGCTGGCTGGCGGCGGCGGATCTGGCGATCGGGCTAATCAAGCCCAGTTTCTCCAGCCTCGGGGTTTCCCTGACCAAGCTCGGCGAATACCTTGCCTGCGGGCTTCCGGTGATCGTCAACCGGGGCATTGGAGACGTAGGGGAGATCGTCGAACGCATCGACGGCGGAGTGGTTCTGTCGGCAATGTCGGACACCGAGATGGACCGCGCCGTCGCCAGCCTCGACGGGTTGCTGGCCATCGACCCGGCCGGGCTGCGTGCCCGCTCGCGGCTAATCCACGACATGCCGGTCGCGCTGGCGAAATACAACGAGGTCTATGACAGCATGGCCGCAGCCGGGCCTGGACGCGCGATGTAGATGCGGCGGCTCCGGACCTGGAACAGCACGGCCGTACCCTCGCCGCGGTCAACTACGGAATGACGCTGGTAAGCCGGTCTGCCTGGCTCGCCAATTAATACAGTGCTTTGGCAATTCGCCTGGCCCCGGGACCAGCCCCAGCCCTTTCTACCGGAATTACTTGTAACCGCATTTGCCGCAAGCCGCTCTCGGCCCTGACGGGCTGGAGCACCGGGACGAGCGCCTGGCTTTAGAAGCTTCCTCCGTCTGCAGGCCAGAGCCCCGACAGTCTTTGCACATCGCGCCCGCCGGATGCTAATGTCGTCGCAGGGTCCCGCCAGCGCCACGATCCGCGAATCACGAACCCCGGGGGCAGACACCAGCGTGAACCGGACCACCGCTTATCTGACGATCGCCGCCGAGATATGGGCCTTCGGTCTGACGCCGCTCGCAATTGCGCTCGGCTTCAGCCTCGCCGGCCCGATCGCCGCTGCGCAGTTCCGGATCGTCGACCTGGAAGCTGATGTCTTCGAGGGCCTCATCGCGTCGTTCCTGATCCTGCTGTCGATCCAGTTCTGGCCGGTTCCCGGGCAGCACCGGCGAGCGCTGTCGCTTTTGTGGCTGATCCGGATCGGGGTCACGCTCGGGTTCATGCTCCCCTACGAGGCGTATTTCGGGCTCGATGCATCGAGCTTTTTCATTGCCGGAACCCATGTAAATGACTCGTTCAGATGGTTCATGTTCGGCAACGGCACGTTGAATGTGATCGGGATCGTCGGGGTTTTGGCGAAGATCACCACCTCCTACAGCGCGATCAAAGTGATCTTCTCGTATGCCGGGCTCATCGCCGTCTACATCCTGTACAGGGCGGTCACACTGGCACTGCAGCGCGAGAATCTTGCAGCACTATACATCCTCGGGATGTTCCCGAGCCTGCTGTTCTGGTCGTCGATCCTGGGCAAGGATCCGATCACCCTCCTGGGAATCGCAATCTTCAGTTACGGCGCGGTCGGCCTGATCATCGGGCGTGGGCTCAACATGCTGGTGTATGTCGCGGTCGGGATGCTGATCGCCTCCTTCATAAGGATCTGGCTGGGGGCGGTGTTCCTGACCCCGCTGCTGGCGGCGGTCGTGCTGGGGGGGCGGCTTTCGGTGACGCTGAAGGTCGGTTTCCTGGTGCTGACCGTACCCCTGTTCCTGGCGGCGCTGCAGGGTTTTGCCGATCAGTTCAGCCTCGAAACCACCGAGGACCTGGTCACCCGCACCGACGAGATTTCCCAGTCCTGGGCCCGAGGCGGCTCGGCGCAGCAAATCAAGGGAGGGTTCAGCTCGCTCTACGAGATGATCCTGTTCATTCCGATCGGCGCCTTCACGGCGCTGTTCCGGCCACTGCCTGGTGAAATCATGAATGTCTTCGGCATCATGGCGGGCATCGAGAACGCATTCCTTCTGGCGCTGATCGTCAATGGGGTCAGGCGCCGCGGCCTGGCCTGGCTGAGCCAGCCGCTGCTGCTGTGGTCGGTGCTGACGCTGGGGGCGTGGTCCGCGGTCTATGGCTTCGCATCGTACCAGAACCTGGGCACCGCTTTCCGATTCCATGTCCAGGTCGTGCCGCTGCTGCTGATGGTCGGCCTTTATCTCAGCTTCTTCTCCGGGGTCAGGTTGCCGCACCGCCGGCAGCCGTTCCTCAGAGTTGCATCCACGGACGGGGCATCCGGTGGCGCGTAGGTGGCGGAACGCCGTGGTCAGCGCCCGCCCGCTCTTCAGGGCGCGACGCTGATGTGCGGCATCGCGGGGATCCTGGCCGCGGGTAACGGCGAACCGGCGCGCAGGCTACAGGAGATCGCTTCCCTTATGGGTCTCCGACAGAGCCGCCGCGGCCCGGATTCCCGCGGGCTTTGGAGTGAGCCGGGCGTCGCCTTCGCCCACGAGCGCCTGGCAATTCAGGATCTCAGCGCCGAGGGCCACCAGCCGATGCATTCGGCCTGCGGACGGCTGGTGCTGGTCTATAACGGCGAGGTCTACAACGTCGGCGAGCTGCGCCGCGAGTTGGAAGCACTCGGCGCAGTCTTCCGCGGCCATTCCGATACCGAGGTATTGCTCGACGGCTTCATTCGCTGGGGGATCGAGGCCACTCTCGACCGGCTGGTCGGGATGTTCGCCTTCGCGCTCTGGGACCGCGAGGCGCGCGAGTTGACCTTGGGGCGCGATCGCTTCGGCATCAAGCCGTTGTTCTGGTACGCCGATGCAGACCGCTTCCTGTTCGGCTCCGAGATCAAGGCGGTGCTCGCAGCGATGGACCGGGCGCCGGATATCGAGCGCCAGGCACTGGCCGGGTATCTCGAGACCGGCTACGTCCCGGCGCCGTGGACGATATACAAGGGCATCTGCAAGCTGCGCCCGGGTTGGCTGCTGCGCGTCCGCCCGGGGGCGGAGCCGCGTCAGAGCCAATTCTGGAGCCTGGACGACATGTTGCGCCGGGCACTGTCACGCCCGCGCATTTCCGATCCGCGCGAGGCCCGCGACCTGATCGAGGCCCGGCTCGGCGAGGCCGTTCGGATGCGGCTGCTGTCCGACCGGCCGGTGGGGGCGCTGCTCTCGGGCGGGATCGACAGCACCATGGTCGCCGCACTGATGCAGGACGCTGGCGGCCCGCCGGTCCGCACCTATTCCATCGGCTCGGCCGATCCCCGTTACGACGAGGCCGGCCATGCCCGGTTGATTGCCCGCCATCTGGGCACCGATCACACCGAACTGACCGTCACCGAGCAGGACTGCCTCGCGGTGATCCCGGACCTGACCGGCACCTATGACGAACCCTTCGGCGACAGCTCGCAGGTTCCGGCGCTTGCGATCAGCCGGCTGGCCAGTCGGCATGTCACAGTGGCGCTGTCCGGTGATGGCGGCGACGAAGTGTTCTGCGGCTACAACCGCTACCGCTGGAATGCCCGGCTGGCCGGTCTGCGGCGCCGGCTTCCGGGCGGCCTGCGCAGGATGATTGCGGCGGGGCTGGGCGGGGTGCCGCCGCGGCTCTTCGCGCTGGCCGAGCGCGCCACCGGCGAGGCCGGGATGGCGCGGCGCATCCACAAGCTGGGTGCGATGCTGGCCGAGAACGATGCCGGCGCGCGCTATCGTGCCGTGCTTGCCCAGTGGCCGGACCTGGCCAGCTGCCTTAGCGGCGCCGAGCCAGCGGCGCCGGTGCCGTGGGAGGCCATGGCGGGGATGTCCGAGGAAGAAAGCTTTCAGGTCCTCGACCTGCTGACCTACCTGCCCGACGATATCCTGACCAAGGTCGACCGGGCCTCGATGGCCTTTGGGCTCGAGGTTCGGGTGCCGTTCCTCGACCACCGCGTGGTCGAGGCGGCCTTCATGCTGGACCCCGCACTGAAGCTGCGCGGCGGCAAGACCAAATGGATCCTGCGGCAGATGCTCGCCGACCGGGTGCCCGCGCATCTGTTCGAGCGCCCGAAGCAGGGCTTCGCCATCCCGATCGAGAAATGGCTGCGCGTCGATCTCGCCGACTGGGGTGCGGCGCTGGTGAACGATACCGACTGGGAGGGCCGCTTCGGTCTGCCAACCCGCCCGATCCGCGATGCCTGGGACCAGCACCGGCGTGGCGCGGCCGACAATTCCGACCGGCTGTGGTCGATCCTGATGCTGGCAAGCTGGGCCGCCGGCGCCACCGCCGCCGCCGCGAGCGCGGACCCCGCCGCCGCCTGACCGGCTCTGTCCCCAGGGCCTCCGGCTGCCGCGGAAGGCGATTCCCGATGGATTGCAAATGGAAACCTGTGCGCAATCCTCGAATCCCTGCCCCGTCGCGCCGCACAAGGACTTTCACAAGCGCTGCGTCTTGCATGCGGGAGGCCGCTTCGGCCATGCTGACCTTCGGCACCTCGCCGCGAGTGCCGGCGGCACCCTTTCGGGAGCAGGGATGGACAAGACGGTCTACTTACGGATGGCCGAGCAGGATGCCGAGCACTGGTGGTTCGTCGCCCGGCGCCGAATCCTGCGCGACCGTATCGACGCGATGCAGCTGCCGGCGGCGGCACGGATTCTCGAGGCAGGCTGCGGTCCGGGCGGCAATCTTGCGATGCTGGCGGAGTTCGGGCAGCTCGACGCCTTCGAGCTGGACGATGACGCGCGCAGCATTGCCGCCGCCCGCTCGGGCATCGAGGTGAAGGCCGGATCGTTGCCGAGCGATCTCGCATACGAACCCGGGTCCTTCGACCTTATCGCCGCCTTCGACGTGATCGAGCATATCGATCAGGATCAGGAGTCGGTGCGCAGCCTCGCCGGCCTGCTGCGCCCCGGCGGGCGGCTGATAATCACCGTCCCGGCCTATCGCTGGCTGTGGAGCGCCCACGACGAGCGCCACCACCACAAGCGCCGCTATACCCGGCCGCAGATTTGCGCCTTGGCCGAGCAGGCCGGACTGACAATCGAGCAATCGAGCTATTTCAACAGCTTGCTGTTCCCATTGATCGCCGGCGTGCGGTTCCTGAAGAAACTGCTTGGGCTGACCGACAGCCCCGACGATGCCATACCCGCCGCTCCGATAAATGCGGCCCTGACCCGGATTTTCGGCGCCGAGCGCCATCTGCTGCGCTACCTGTCGCTGCCCTTCGGGGTCTCGGTCCTTTGCATTGCCCGGAAGGACTGACCGGCGATGACCGCGCGCAGGCAGGTGACCAGCTTCGGATTAGTCGGCGTGCTGGCGACGGCCACCCATGCCGCCGTGGGGCTGACGCTGCATGACGGGCTGGGCATCAACCCGCTGCCTGCCAATCTGGTCGCGTTTCTGTGCGCCCTTTGCCTGTCCTTCCTGGGCCAGACCCGCCTGACCTTTCCGGACAGAAAGGCAGACACGGGCGCCTTCCTGCGCTTCACCGCCGTGTCGCTGCTGGGGCTGGGGCTGAATCAGGCGATCGTCTGGCTGGTGACCTCAGTCCTGGACCGGCCTTACTGGCTGGCGCTGGCGACGATCATCGCCACCGTCCCCGCCGCCACCTTCCTGGCCCTGAAATTCTGGGCGCTGCGCCACTAGGCGCCGGGTCGCGACGCCCTGCCCGGCCAGCGTTGCAACCCCGGCATGGGCCGAGATCACATAGACCGGCCGGCGCTTCACCTCGATGAAGATGCGCGCCAGGTACTCGCCGATCACGCCGAGGCCGATCAGCACCAGCCCGTTCATGAACAGGACCACCACCAGCAGCGAGGGATAGCCCGGAACATCCACCCCCAGTACGAGCGTCCGCAGGATGATGAATGCTCCGTAGAGCCCCGCAAACAGCGCCACGGCAAAGCCCAGATAGCTCCATACCTTCAGCGGCGCCGCCGAGAACGAAACTATCCCGTCCACCGCCAGCGCAAACAGCCTGCCCCAGTTCTGCTTCACCTCGCCGGCGGCTCGCGGCTCGCGGGCATAGTCGATCACGGCCTGCCGGAAGCCCAGCCAGGCGAAGACCCCCTTCATGAAGCGCGAGCGCTCGGGCAGGTTCGCCAGCGCCTCGACCACTCGGCGGTCCATCAGCCGGAAATCCCCCACGTTCTCGGGAATGTCGACCTGGCTCAAGCGCCCGATCAGCCGGTAGAACATCTGCGCCGTCGTCCGCTTGGCCCAGCCCTCGCCCTCGCGGGTCATGCGCTTGGCCAGCACCACGTCGAAGCCCTCGCGCCATTTGGCGACCATCTGCGGCACCAGTTCGGGCGGGTCCTGCAAGTCGGCATCCATTGGGATCACCGCCAGACCGGCGGCAAAGTCCAGCCCGGCGCTGAGCGCGTTTTCCTTGCCGAAATTGCGCGACAGCCCGATCAGCCGGATGCGCGGCTCGCTGGCGCGAAACGCCTCCAGGCGCTGAAAGGTGCCATCGGTGCTGCCGTCGTCGACGCAGAGAATCTCCCAATGCGCCGTGATCCCCTCCAGCACCGGCACCAGCCGCTCGAAGAAACGGTCCAACACGGCGGTCTCGTTCAGCATCGGCACCACGATGCTGATCTCGACGGTATCCGGAAAGTCAGTGCTCATGAGCGGCGGCATCCATGCGCGGCGGCCAGATGCGCCACCCGCCCCAATCTGCGGGAGGGACCCCGCCATGGTCAAGCCACCATCCCCGCTGGCCTTGGCGGGCGGGTTTCGCTAACCTCGACCAAAATCGGGGAGATGTTTTCATGGTGCGGCGCCTCGCTGCAATCCTTGCCGCGGATGCCGTAGGTTTCTCCAAGCTTGTCCAAGCGGACGAGAATGCCACGCTTGAGCGCCTGAAGGACATCTGGACCCAGGTGTTCGACCCCGCAGTTGCGGCCCATCGGGGGCGGATTTTCAAACTGATGGGTGACGGTGCACTGGCCGAGTTCTCCAGCGCCGTCGATGCGGTCGAATGCGCCGTAGAGATTCAGCGGGCCTTGCACGCCCGCGATTCCGGCGGCGCTGCCATGAAGTTCCGGATCGGCGTGCATCTGGGCGAGATCGTCGTGGACGGCGACGATATCCTGGGGGACGGCGTGAACATTGCCGCGCGGCTGGAATCGGCGGCCCCTGCGGGCGGTGTCCTGGTCTCGGACCTGGTCCACAGCCAGGTCGCGGGCAAGAGCAGCATCCGCTTTGCCGAGCAAGGCGAGATCCGTCTGAAGAACATCGCCGCGCCGCTGCGGGCCTGGCGCTGGGAAGGCGGCGCCACGCGGCCGGCCACCACGATCGCCGAGAAGGCCGGGCGCGAGCGCCTATCGATCGCGGTCCTGCCCTTCAACAACATGTCCGCCGATCCCGAGCAGGAATTCCTCGCCGACGGGATCAGCGAGGACATCATCACCGGGCTGTCGAAAATCCGCTGGTTCCTGGTGATCGCCCGCAACTCGACCTTCACCTACAAGGGCCAGGCGGTGGACGTGAAGCGCGTCGCCGAGGAGCTGGGCGTGCGCTACGTGCTGGAAGGCAGCGTGCGTAAGAGCGGCAACCGGGTCCGGGTCACCGCACAGCTGATCGATGCCGACACCGGTTTGCATGTCTGGGCCGAGCGCTATGACCGCGAACTCGACGACATCTTCGAGCTGCAGGACGAGATCACCCGCACCATCGTCGCTCGCATCGAGCCCGAGATCAGCGCCGCCGAGCGCGGCCGGGTGGTGCGCCACCGGACCGACAATCTGGACGCTTGGGAGTGCTACCAGCGCGGTCTCTGGTATTTGTGGGACTATGGCCGCAGCGAGCATGCCAAGGCGATAGAATTCCTGACCAGGGCAACCGAGCTCGACCCGAACTTCTCCACGGCTTACGCCTATCTGTGCTACGCCTATTACGAGGGCGTAATCATGGGCTGGGCCGACGATCCGAACCGCTACCTCGCGCTTGGCATGACGGCCGCGCGCCGCGCGATCCAGATCGATAGCCGCGACCCGGTCGGCTATTTCGCCGTTGGCCGGATCTACATGATGAAGGGCGAGCACGACGCCTCGATCGGCGCGCTGGAGCGGGCGATCGAGCTCAATCCCAGCTTCAGCCAGGCCCACCACGGCCTGAGCATGGTGCTGATGCTGGCGGGGCGTCTCGATGAATCCCGGGCCGCTGGAGAGCAGGTGGAGTTGCTCAGCCCGCGCGACCCTATCCTGTGGGCAACGCTCGTCGTCCACGCCATGGCCGACGTACTGGCCGGAGACACCGAATCCGCACTTCTCTGGGTCCGGAAAACCAAGCAGACCCAGCGTGCCAAAGGATACTGGGCGCATGCGGTCTATGCAGCGGCACTGGCGCAGGCAGGCCGGCTCGACGAAGCGCGCGCGGCGCTGGAGGATGCCAGACGCGAGTTGCCCGGGCTGACGATTTCCTATCTTGCCAAGACCCTGCCGCCGAAGGAGCCGGGCGGGCTGGACCCCTATCTCGACGCCCTGCGCGCCGCCGGCCTGCCCGAGTAGCGGCTAGGCGCCCTTGGGCTCGGCCCCGCGCACCTCTGAAAGAATGGTCACGTCGCGCCGCGGGAAGGGGATCTCGATATCCGCCGCCTTCAGCGCATCCCACAACGCCAGGAAGACCGCGCCCCGCACATTGGTCAGGCCGCCGGTCGGGTCGCTGATCCAGAAACGCAGGATGAAGTCGATCGAACTGTCGCCGAAACCCACCACATGGCAGACCGGCGCCGGATTGCCGACCACGCGCTTCACCCCGGCGGCGGCCTCGGAGGCAAGCTTGCGGATCTCGTGCGGATCGGAATCGTAACTGACGCCGAAATAGATATCCAAAC
This sequence comes from Thermohalobaculum sp., assembly GCA_035458445.1. Classification (GTDB taxonomy): domain Bacteria; phylum Pseudomonadota; class Alphaproteobacteria; order Rhodobacterales; family Rhodobacteraceae; genus Thermohalobaculum. Next base: position 8,768 of record DATHZU010000320.1, read on the forward strand.
GCACCAGTTCGCTGGAGTGCGACCAGTTCACCACCTGGCCGGTGATCAGATCCTCGTTCGGGATCAGGTATTCACGCCCGTCGCGGGTCACCACCGAGACGTAGCGCGCACCCAGTTCGCTGATCCAGCCGAAGGTCTCGCCCAGCGAGATCACGTCGCCCGGCTTGATCGACTTGTCGATCAGCAGGATGACCCCGCTGATCAGGTTCGAGACCACCTTCTGCAAACCGAAACCGATGCCGAGGCCGATGGCGCCGGAGAACAGCGTCAGGCTGGTCAGGTCGAAGCCTATGGACTGCAGCCCGATGACGATGGCGACACCGTAGACGACCAGCCGGAACAGCTTGTCGGTCAGAACCTTCATCGAGGGCGACATATCCTCGACCGCCTCGACCCGGTTCTTCACGGCACCGCTGGCCCAGCCCGCGACTGCCAGCAGGATCGCCAGCGTGATCGCCGCCTTCACCACCAGTAACAACGACAGGTTCACATCGCCGAAGCGGATCGCAATCTGGTCCAGAAGGTCGGTCGCCTGGGTCATCATGCCCAGGATGTGAACGGTCACGATGGCCCAGGCGCTCCAGGTCGCAATGGTCCGCAGCAGCCGGTTGCGAATGAAGCGCGAGGCGATCGAGACGAAGACCCAGGCGGTGACCAGGCTCGCCACCAGCGCGATCAGATAGCTGCGGCTGGGCCAGGTCGTGGCGCGAATGGCAAACACGGCCGACCATGCGAGGGCGATGAAGATCAGGCTGCGCAGGTGGCGGTTCAGCAGCACCAGCAGGCGCAGCCGCGACCTCGGGACGTTCTCCAGCCCGCGCATCCAGGCATCCATGCGGGGCTCGAACCGCAGATCGGCGAAATGCGCGACCAGGAATCCGACCACCAGCATGCCGATCTGATAAAGCCGCCACGGCTGCGCGAGGCCGATCAGCGAGTTCTGCAGCGATATCCAGAGCTGCTCGAGGTCGGCGATCAGGCTGCCAGATTCCATATGCCCGCTATCTCACCCTGCGCCCGGTCCGGGCGCCCAGAAGTCTGCGTGAGAGTTCGAGCTCAAGTGGAATCGCCCCCGTCGGTTAGACCTGATCCAAGAAGACCATACGCCAGAATCCTCCGCGGTTGAACGCCTTTGATGGCCTTGCCCAATGGGGGCTCTGCGTCGGGGGAGGGGTGGTGGCGGGGGAGGGACTCGAACCCTCGACCTCAGGATTATGAGTCCTGCGCTCTAACCAGCTGAGCTACCCAGCCATGGGACAGCGCCATGTAACCGTGGTTCCGGGTGGCGTCAAGCCGGGAACCTGCCGCCAGCCAGGTTCAGATCGTCCGGGCAAGCAGGTCCAGCCAGTTTCGTTGGCAGATCTTCCCGATCAGTTCCTCGCCATAGCCCGCCTGGCGCATCGCCGCCACCAGCCGCGGCAGCCCGGTCACGTCGCCGATCTCCAGCGGCAGGGTGCAGCCGTCATAGTCCGAGCCCAGCGCCACGCCCTCCTCGCCCAAATGCTCGACAAGGTGGTCCAGATGACGCAACATCGCCTCGATCGGCGTGTCGGGGTCGTTCTCGCAATCGGCCCTCAGGAACCCGACATTGAAATTCAGCCCCACGACCCCGCCCGACTCGCGCACAGCCTTCAACTGGTCGTCGGTCAGGTTCCGCGGACAGGGCGACAGGGCATGGGCATTGGAGTGAGTGGCGACCAGCGGGCTGGTCGAAAGCTTGGCGACATCCCAGAACCCGCCCTCGTTCAGATGCGACAGGTCGATCATCACCCCCATCGCATTGCACTCGCGCACCAGTGCCCGCCCCGCATCGGTCAACCCCGCCCTCGGGTCATAGCTCTCGCCCGAATAGATCGGCGCGCCATGGGCAAAGGCGTTGGGCCGCGACCAGACCAGTCCCAGCGAGCGCAGGCCCGCGCCGTACAGCACCTCCAGCGTGTCGAGCCCGGTATCGATGCACTCGGCGCCCTCGATATGGGGCAGGATCGCGATCCGGTTCCCGGCCATCGCCGCACCGATGTCGTCCGCCGAGCCGCAGATCGCCAGCTCGTCCGGCAGTTCCGCCGCCAGCCGGCGCATGCGGGCGAACATCGCCATTGTGAAGTCCAGCGCCACCTGCCGGTCCACCTGTGCGTAGCGGCGGTGGTCGGTGCGGTCGAAGGGGATGAACTTGCCGTTCTCGATGGCGGGCGTGAACATGGCGAAGAAGCCGCCGGCAAAGCCCGAGGCCCGCGAGCGCGGCAGATCGATGTCCAGCGCCTCGGCACCCCCGGCGAAGTCCAGGCTGGCGCCGTCGCGCGCGGCACGCTCCAGCTTCAGCAGCGTGTCGTTGTGTCCGTCGAACACCGGCACCGTTTCGTTGCTCATCGCCTACTCCACCTCTTCGGGCACGTAGCCCAGGCTGGCGCGCAACAGGCGCCGGGTATAGTCCTGTTGCGGCTCCATGCGGCGCATCGCATCGACGTCCAGCGTCTCGACGATGCGCCCGCCCTGCATCACCGCGATGTTCTCGCACATATGGGCGACCACGGCGAGGTCGTGGCTGACCAGAAGGAAGGTCAGCCCCCGCGCCGTGCGCAGGTCGGCCAAAAGGTTCAGCACCTCGGCCTGCACCGAGACATCCAGCGCCGAGGTCGGCTCGTCCAGCAGCAGGATCTTCGGCTCCAGCATTAGGGCCCGGGCGATGGCCACGCGCTGGCGCTGACCTCCGGACAGCTGATGCGGATACCGGAACCGGAACGATGGCCCCAGCCCGACCGCGTCCAGCGCCTCCTCGATCCGCTGCTCGACGCGATCGAAGCCGTGCAGGCCCAGCGGCTCGCTGAGGGTCCGGTCGACCGTGTGGCGCGGGTGCAGCGAGGCATAGGGGTCCTGGAACACCATCTGCACCGTGCGATAGAAGCTCCGGTCGCGGCGATGGCCCAGCTTCTCGCCCGCGATCGTGATCTCGCCGGTCCAGTCGGTGATCAGGCCGGCGATGGCGCGCAGCACCGTCGACTTGCCCGAGCCGGACTCGCCCACCAGGCCGAACGAACCGCCCTCGGGCACGGTGAACGATGCCCGGTCCACGGCCAGGTTGCGCGCGGCCCCCTCGCCGAAGACGACCGAAAGGTCCGAGACCGAGATGGCGTCAGACGAAGGCATCGACACTCGGCTCCTCCATCCAGGCGGGATCGCGCCGCATCACCTCCAGCCGGTGCGAGGGCTCGTCGAGGCGGGGCAGCGAGTTCAGCAGCGCCCGCGTATAGGGATGCTGCGCCTCGTGCAGCGCATCGGCACGGCAGGTCTCGACGATCCGCCCGCCATACATGATCAGCACCCGGTCGCAGAAGGTGGCGACCAGGTTCAGGTCGTGGCTGATGAAGATCAGCCCCATGCCGCGTTCCTTCACCAGCCGGTCGAGGATCTGCAACACGCTCATCTGTACGGTCACATCCAGCGCCGAGGTCGGCTCGTCGGCGATCAGCAGCTTCGGGTCGGGGGCCAGCATCATGGCGATCATGATCCGCTGGCCCATGCCGCCCGAGACCTCGTGCGGGTAGAGGTTGGCCACCCGCTCGGCATCACGGATCTGCACCGCCGCCAGCATCTCGAACATCCGGGCGCGGGCCTCGCCCTTCGGCGCGTCGGTGTGCAGGCGGTAGGACTCCATGATCTGGTCGCCCACCGTCATCACCGGGTTCAGCGAGAATTTCGGGTCCTGCATGACCATCGAGATCTTCTCGCCGCGGACATGGCGCATCTCGCGCTCGGAGAGGGTCTGCAGGTCGGTGCCCTCGAAGGCGATGGTGCGCGCCGTGGCCTCGCCCGGCGGGCGCACCAGGCGCAGGATCGCGCGCCCGGTCATGGATTTGCCTGAGCCGGATTCGCCGACGATCCCGACCCGCTCGCGCCCGACCGAGAACGAGATGCCGCGCACCGCCTCGACCATGCCGCCGCCGCGCTTGGGAAAGCGGACCCAGAGGTCCTCGACGCGCAGGAGATCGGTCATTTGGCCCGCCTCCGGAATCCCGGCGCAACATATCCCCACCCCCCTTGTGGGGGAGGGTCAGGAAGGGGGGGTGCCGGGCACAGCCCGGCAACGGTTTTCCGGGAACGGCTTCGCCGTCCCCCCCTCTCCATCTCTCCCCCACGAGGGG
>DATHZU010000321.1:0-5627 GCA_035458445.1 Thermohalobaculum sp.
AAGACCGAGATGATCCACAGCGAAATTCGCGCGCTCTACGGCTACTGGGAGGCCCTTCGCGGCCAGCGCCCGTGCCCCTACCGGGCCGAGGTGGACCCGCGCGACATGAACAACGACGCGCGGCACCTGTTCCTGCTCGAGGACCTGGGCGACGGCAATGTCCGGTTCCGGCTGGCCGGCACGGCGCTGCACGATGCCTTCGGCTTCGACCTGCGCGGCATGAGCCTGCGCGCCATCATGGCGGGCAAGGCCCGCGAGAGCCTGGTGGCGCTGGTCTCCGAGACCCTGAGCGAGCCCGGCATCGGCTATGCCCGGCTGCTGGCGCCGGACGGGGTTCAGGTGTGGGAGATCGTGCTGTTGCCGCTGCGCAGCGATTTCGGCCAGGTCGACCGGCTGATCGGCTGCCTGCACCCGGTCAACGGGCGGGCGCCGGTGGCGGGCGACGTGCCGCTGCGCTTCACCATCGAGGAGGCGAGCATCCGCCCGGTCGAGAACGCCAGCCGCGCCACCCCCGGCGACACCGGGCCGCTGGCGGGCTTCGCCGAGGGGCAGGTGCCCTTTACCAGCGCCGCCACCACCCCCGGCCCGAACGGCCTGACCGCCATCGAGGGCGGCCTGACCGACGGCCGCGGCACCGGCGGCGACCGCCCGGTCCTGCGGGTAGTGAAGGACGAGGAGTGAGGCCTGATCCACCGGCCCCAGAGGCCCGTGCAACCCCCTTCTCACGATGAGAAGGGGGTTAAGGTATTGGATTTGTTTGATTTTCAGAATCAAGGGGTGTGAGAGCGCTGTGCGCGCAGCGCCGTGGGGCGGGGTTTCACCCCGCCATTTCGGTGAATGGTGGGCATGAATGCCCACCCTACGGGGCGCCGGTGCAGGAGCCGGGGCTCACACGTCCTTCTTCACCATGCCGGTCACCGAGGCGGCGAGCAATGCCGTGATGACCCAGCCGGCGATAATGTGAATCCAGAGATAGACCCGCGCCACGGTCGCGAGACCGCCATTCTTCGGATGCGGAATCCAGTTCGTTTCTTGGTGCAGGTTTATTATCGGGACGAAAGTGTCGATTGAAAAGACCAGCGAATTGAAGGGTTGGAAATCCGGCACCTTCGCTGCGAATTCGGGATAAGAGTTCACTGGATCATCGGTTACCGCCTCTTTCCATTCCTGCTTCAGCAGGACCGGGCTGTTGGGGACCATCGATCCAGCGTCACGGGCCTCACCGAAGATCAGCGTACCGACCGCGACAAACACGACGGCCCAACCGAAGGAATAGATCGGGCGGTAGCCGTAGCCGGCGATCAGGCCGAAGAGGCGCGAGACAACCCAGCGGAGGCGCCAGCCGAGCGGCTCGCGGACCAGCACCCCGCGCGCGGACCAAATCTCGCGGTTCAGCCGCGCGATCTCGACCGCATCGACGCAGGTGCGGCGGGCCTCGACTGCCTCGGCCAGCCGTACCTTCGTCTCGGCGATCCGGGCCAGGGCCTGGAGCCGCGCCGCCCCGCGCTCGTAATGCTGTTTCAGCATCGCCACCCGCTTGGCGTCTTCAGTGTGTCCGGTTTTGCGTAGAACCTTTGCAAGCTGTTCAAAGGGTTGCGGCCGGAAATCGATGCCGAGATGCTCGTCGGGCTGGCGGAGAAGCCAAGCTGCACGATCTGCCATTGCACCCTCGGTGAAGCCAAATCCTTTGTAGCGAAAGCCGTCCAGGGCGATCTTGCCTGGCGCGGGCCACCCGCGGTTAAAATCAATGAACTGTCTGACCTTTGCGCCAATTAAGTTCATAAAACCACGTTTCGAATTTAAACTGTTGATTATTAAATCTCCACCAATATGGATTCCTGCCAAATTCAGAGTGCGATTTTCGGCAAGAAATTCGGAATTAGTTATTACGGCGTCACCTTGAACTATCGAGTATCCAAAATCGACTTCGCCACTCGAAGAAAAGCCCGAACCGATGTAAATAGACCCAGATAATTTTAAACTAGTAGCAGAAATGGATTCACCATGTACGGTTGTTGTAAATTCCATGAATCTGATGTCTCCAGATATTCTTGCTCCGGAAATTTGAATACATCCAGACGCTCTACATCCGCCATAAAATGCGAGAGAACCTGCCAAACTCATTCGTGGCGCGAACAAGGCGTCGGGGACTCCAAAGAGACGCGAACCGCGTAACTCAACGCGGTCGCCAATTCGCGCATCGGCAAGTCGAATACTTCCCGCCGCCTCGAAGCCGTCGCGCAGGAAAACTGGACCGACGGTCGTCAGACCGTCCGCATCCAGCGCGGTCTCCGCGCCCCAGAGCTTGCCGCCGCTGCAATCAAGTTGGTCGCCGATCCGCGCGCTGCGCAGCACCACTGTCCCCGCCGCCTCGAAGCCGTCGCGCAGGAAAACTGGACCGACGGTCGTCAGACCGTCCGCATCCAGCGCCGTCTCCGCGCCAAGGAACTTGCCGCCAGTGCAGGAGAGTGGCCCGCCGATCCGCGCGTCGCGCAGCACCACCGTCCCCGCCACCTCGAAGCCGTTGCTCAGGAAGACCGGTCCCTCGGTCGTCAGGCTGTCCATCTGGAGGCTGGGAACCCAGGACCCGGACAGGCCGATCGTGCGGGCGGTTGCGCCAAGGAAATCCGGCGCTTCGTCGACATGGCAATCGTGCAGCCACAATGGCCGGGTCAGCGTGCGACTGTCGAAGTCCAGCTTGCCCGCGATCCAGGCGCCGCGAAGCTGCACGCCCTTGGGGTGTATCGGGTTGTTCGGGTCGCCGCCCAGCGCCATGTGCCGGATCACTTCGGCGCGGATGGTATTCTGCGCGTTGTCGCGGTCGTCCTTGCCCGGGCGGGTGGTGCCGAGCCAGCACCATTCGCCCGCCTTCGCCTTGGCGATCAGGTCTTTTTCGGGGCCGGTGAGGTCTGGCGGCAGTGGGAATGGGTTTTTCGGCATTTGGCAATCCGGTCAATCGAAGCGGTGGGGGCAGGGTAGCGCCAATTGCGGCGGAACGGAACCTCCGCGGGCGCCGGGGCGCCGCCCGGTCCGGCCCGGGATCGCGCCCAGATATTGCCACAGTTGAAAAAATCTCTCCACAATTGAGCCAAGAATCTCCTTAAAATTGCACTTACTGCTGCTGTAACTTTGTGGAATGCCAAGGCCCGGGGTGTTGGGCCGTCTGTGTAGCGTAACTTTGACCAGACCGCCAAAGCCGGGTCAAAGGGGTCGAAGAGGGGTGCTTGGGGTGAGTGACGCAAGGCGCGACATTGCGATCGTCGTCGATCGCGACCGGAAGTTCCGGAAACTCGTAGCGGATGTGCTGGTCTCCGAGTTCGGCTTCGACAAGGTCGTCGAGATCGACGGTTTCGAATCCACCAGGAATTCCTTGCCGGTGTTTGGGGGAATCACGCTGGGGATCGTTGGCGCCAACTGCGCGCGCAGCGATTCAATCGATCCAGAACCTCCGCTCATCACGTTGAAATGCCTGAAGAAATGGGTTGCGGTATCGCGGCGGGGCGGCGATGATGAAATTCGCGCCTGTTTGGCGCTTGGTGCCGCCGGTGTCGTGAAGAAGAGTCTCGGGCGGGTGGGGGTCTCGGTCGCGCTGGATCTGGTTCTGGGGGGGATCCGCCGCGCGGCCGGGAAGCTTTCCTTCGCCGGGGGGGATGCGCCGGCCGGTGTCGAGGGCGCTGCGCGGGTCGCGGACTGGCCCCTGCAGCCCCGGAAGGCGGCGCCGAGACGGGCCTGGGCCTAGAGCCAGCCCTTTCCGGTTCGGGCGGGTGTCGCGGTCAGCCGGCTGCGGCGCCCGCCAGGAAGCCGGTCAGGTCGCCATAGCCGGTGCGGCGCATCTCGAAGGCCAGGCCCAGGCGATCTGCCGCGGCCCGCGCCTTGGCTTCCAGGGCGGGGTCGTCGGTCTGGGCCAGGTAGACGACCTTCTCGTAGTTGCCGAACATCAGGGACAGCATGTCCGGGTGACGGTCCAGGCCGAAGGCCTTCCAGATCAGCGTGTCGAACTGCCGGGCCAGGAAGTCGGTCAGGTAGAAGGCGGTGATCTCGCCGGCCTCGGCCCGCTCGGCGAAGGCCGCGTTGCCGTCGAAGAAGCTGTAGCAATGCGGCCCCTCGATGCGCTCGACGCCCTCCTCGGCGCAGACCTTGTCCAAGAGGCCCCCGGTTCCGCAATCGGCATAGACCACATAGACCCGGGCATAGCCGCGCGCCCGGGCCTCGCGGAGCTTGGCGCGCACGGCCTCGGGGATCTTCTGCGGATCGTTGTGCAGCTTGGCGGGCAGGCAGGCGAGGTCGAGGTGGTCCCAGCCGTTCGCCCGGGTCACGGCCAGGATCTCGCGCGCCAGCGCCCCGCAGGCCAGCAGCAGCACGCGGCCCGGCGCCGCACCGGGGGCGGCGAGGCCGGTATCGGTGAGCGTGTCGTCGGAGATGTTTCCGGGGAGGCGCATGGGGATGCTATCTGGCGCAAATCGCGGGGGACGCAAGGGCAGGGGGTCGGGCAACCGTTGCGGGCGAGTCTCGCGCCCCCTCCCTGACCCTCCCCCCGCCGGGGGGAGGGGACTTCGCCGCGAAGGGGAGGAATCGCGGGCTGTCAGAGCCGGGGCTCAGGCCCCTGCGGCCAGGCGGTTGTGCTTCTTCAGCATGTAGTCCTTCGCCGTCTCGACCGCCACGGCGGCGTCGCGGCAATAGGCGTCGGCCCCGATGGCGCGTCCGAACTCCTCGTTCAGCGGCGCGCCGCCGACCAGCACCACATAGTCGTCGCGGATGCCCTTTTCCTTCATCGCGTCGATCACCACCTTCATGTAGGGCATGGTGGTGGTCAGCAGCGCCGACATGCCGAGGATGTCCGGCTGCTCCTCGTCCAGGGCCTCGAGATACTTCTCGACGGCATTGTTGATGCCGATGTTGATCACCTCGAAACCGGCGCCTTCCAGCATCATCGCCACCAGGTTCTTGCCGATGTCGTGGATGTCGCCCTTGACCGTGCCGATCACCATCTTGCCAAGACGCGGCGCCCCGGTCTCGACCAGCAGCGGGCGCAGGATCGCCATGCCGGCCTTCATGGCGTTGGCGGCCAGCAGCACCTCGGGCACGAACAGGATGCCGTCGCGGAAGTCGATGCCGACGATCCGCATGCCCTCGACCAGCGCCTTGGTCAGCGTGTCATAGGGGGTCCAGCCGCGTTCGAGCAGGATGTTGACGCCCTCCTCGATCTCCTCCTTGAGGCCGTCATAGAGGTCGTCATGCATCTGCAGCACAAGTTCGTCGTCGTCGAGTTCACTGAGGACAATTTCGTCTTCTTCGTCGGCCATCATTGATTCCCCTGCACACGGCACCAGCGGGGCCGAAAGCCCCGCATCCCGCCGCATATTCAGTCAGATTTCATGCCGCCGATGCATTAAAATCGTCGTCTACCCGAGCTAAACCGACCGCAGCGCAAAATAATCCCCGGCAGGGGTCAGCCGCGGCGGCGGTCGCGGCCGGAGCGGCGCCCCCCGGCGGCGGCCCTGGCAGCGGCCTTGGCGGCAGCTTCGGCGTCGGCAGCGGCGCCGGTGCCGTCGCTGGCCGAGGTGAAATCGCCGACCCGGGCGCGGATATCGTCGAGGCTGGGCGCCGGGCCCGGCACATGGGCCTCG
>DATHZU010000322.1:0-6360 GCA_035458445.1 Thermohalobaculum sp.
CAGAGCTCCCTTAGCTTCTCGGGAACCTGCTTGCGAAAAGAATAGAAGCCTGTTGGGGACTTCTTGATGCAGTGTTTTTGCTTTGCCTTGGGCATATCTAGTACCAACTTAGTACCATAATCTAGTACCAAATCGCACCGAAACGCAACAAAATTCAATCATTTAAGGGGGTTGTGTGACCTTAATGGTGCCCAGGAGAGGACTCGAACCTCCACTTCCATACAGAAACTAGCACCTGAAGCTAGCGCGTCTACCAATTCCGCCACCTGGGCCCGGCAAGGTATCGGCGGCGTGACCGCCCGCCTTGCAGCGCGAGGGGTGATCTAGCGACGGCGGCGGGCTATGTCAACGGGAGACGCGCGGTGAATCCGCGGGGCGGATCGATTGCTTCCACCTGGCCGTGCGGCCCTGCTGCGGCGCCGGGTCCGGTTGCGCCGCCCGCATCGTCGGCGTACCGGTCACGGCAATCGAACAGGGGAGCCCTCCATGCAGCGAATCATCGCGTCGGCCCTCGCGGCTGTCCTCACCGCGGCTGTGCTCACCGTGGCGGTCATCGGCGGCAGCGGCCTCGGCGCCCAGGATGCCGTGCTCGGCGACCTGATGCTCAGCCACCCCACCGCCCGGCCGAATCTGCCGAACCGGCCGGCGGTCGCCTATGTGACCATCATGAATCACGGCGCCGTGCCCGACCGTCTGGTGGGCGTGACCTCGCCCGAGTTCGAGTCGGCCGAACTGCACAGCGCCTCGATGTCGGATGGCGTGATGACGATGCATCCCGTCGACGCCATCGAGATTCCGCCCGGCGGCACCGTCGAACTGACCACCGGCGGCTATCACATCATGCTGTTCGGCGCCCGGAGGATGTTCAAGCCCGGCGAAAGCTTCCCGATGGTCCTGACCTTCGAGGGCGCCGGCGAGGCCACCGTCCAGGCGATGGTCGAAAAACTCGATCCATCCGCGATGGGCCACGGCCAGACGGATCACGGCCACACGAAGCACATGCAGCCATCGAACTGAGCCGGGCCGGCGAGTCCATTGCCCTATTGCCCCCGCCCCGCGCGCGGCCTAAACCGGAGCGACCGTTCCAACGGCCCCATGGAGACCTGACCATGACCGCACCTTCCCCCCTCGTCACCATTATCGGCGGCTCCGGCTTTGTCGGACGGCACATCGCGCAGGCCATGGCGCGCCGGGGCTGGCGGGTGCGCGTGGCCTGCCGGCGCCCGAACGACGCGCTGTTCGTCAAGCCCTACGGCACGGTCGGGCAGGTCGAGCCGGTCCAGTGCAACATCCGCGACGAGGCCTCGATGCGCGCGGTCATCCGCGGCGCCGACGCGGTGGTCAATTGCGTCGGCCTGCTGTTCAATTCCGGCCGCAACACCTTCGAGGCCTGCCAGGCCGAGGGCGCGGGCCGGGCCGCGCGGATCGCGGCGGACGAGGGCGTTCGCCGTTTCGTTCAGCTTTCCGCCATCGGCGCGGACGCGCAAAGCCCGTCGGAATATGCCCGCTCGAAGGCCGCGGGCGAGGCCGCCGTCACCGCCGCCTTCCCGGATGCGGTGATCCTGCGCCCCTCGGTGGTGTTTGGACAGGATGACGGCTTCTTCAACCGCTTCGCGACCATGGCGCAGTTCATCCCCTTCGTGCTGCCGCTGGTCGGTGCCGCGACCAGGTTCCAGCCGGTCTGGGTCGAGGACGTCGCCGCAGCCGCCGCCAAGGCCGCAACCGGCGAGGCCGCGCCCGGGGTCTACGAGCTGGGCGGCCCCGCCACCATGACGCTGCGCGAGGCCTGCCAGCTGATGCTGCGGATCACCCGCCGCCGCCGGCTGATCTTCGATATCCCGTTCTTTATCGCCCGGATCCAGGCCCGTTTCCTGCAACTTCTGCCGAAGCCGCCGCTGACGGTGGACCAGGTGAACCTGCTGGCGCGTGACAATGTGGTCTCGGCCGGCGCGAAGACTTTGGCGGATCTCGGCATCCAACCCGCCGCCGCCGAGGGCATCGTCGAGGGCTACCTCTACGCCTTCCGCCCGCAAGGCCAGTACACCCAGCTGACCGAGAACGGCGGCGAGGCCTGAGCGCCCGCCCATGCCCCTGACCGGCCATGTCGTCCTGATCACCGGCGCCGCCGGCACGCTCGGGCGCGCCATCGCCACGGCGGTAGGCGCGGCTGGGGGCACGGCTCTCACCACCGACATCGCGCCCGGCAAGGGGATCGATCTGGTCCACGACGTGACCTCCGAGGCAGATTGGGCTCGGGTTGCAACGGAAGCCGAGACACGTCATGGCCGGCTGGACGGGCTGGTCAACAATGCGGGGATCGTGCAACTGGGCTCGGTCGAGGACACCAGCTTCGCGGATTGGCGCCGGGTGATGGCGGTGAATGCCGACGGGGTGTTCCTTGGCTGCAAGGCCGCCTGGCCGCTGCTGAAGCGCAGTCCAGCGCCCGCCATCGTCAACATATCGTCGGTCTCCGGTCTGGTCGGCGGCGCCAACCTGGCGGCCTACAACGCCTCGAAGGGGGCGGTCCGGCTGTTGACAAAGTCGGTGGCCCTGCACGGCGCGCGGCTGGACCCGCCGATCCGCTGCAACTCGGTCCACCCGGCATTCGTCGAGGGTGCGATGGTCGAGGACATCGCCGGCGCCACCCGCGATCCGGCGCGGTCGCGCGAGAAGATGGCCGCTGCGATCCCGATGCGCCGGCTGGCGAAGCCGCAGGAGATTGCCGCCAGCGTGATCCACCTGCTGTCGCCCGCCTCCGCGTTCACCACCGGCGCCGAGATCGTGATCGATGGCGGGCTGGTGGCGGGTTGACGGGCTCCGCCGCGTCGGGAAACTTGCGAGATGTCTCGATCCGCAGGACGCGGGGACAGCAACCGGGAAAGCGCCATGCATTTTCTGCCCATGCTCTTGCGCCAGGTCATCCAGAAGGGATCGTTGACGCTGATCGGTCCGGACGGCAGGACCGAGACCTTCGGCGGCACACCGGGACCCAGGGCGACGATCCGGATCATCGACCCCTCGCTCGACCGGAAACTTCTGATCAATCCCGAGCTCCGCTTCGCCGAGGCCTACATGGATGGCGGCGTCGATATCGCGCCAGCGGAGCTGCGCGACGTGCTGCGCCTGTTCAAGGTGAACAAGGGGCGGCTGAACCGCACACCATCCCAGGCAATCTTCCGGCGGGCTGCCCGGATCGCCAAGCGGCTGCTGCGCAACAATCCCCTGCGCTCGCGCCGCAACGTCGCCGTGCACTACGATATCGGAAACGATCTCTACCGGCTGTTTCTCGACAAGGACATGCAATACTCCTGCGCCTATTTCCCCGGGGGCGACGAGACGCTGGAGCAGGCGCAACTGGCCAAGAAGCGTCATATCGCCGCCAAGCTGCTGCTGAAACCCGGCCAGCGGGTGCTGGATATCGGCTGCGGCTGGGGCGGCATGGCGCTCTACCTGGCGCAGGTCGCCGATGTCGAGGTCCTGGGCGTCACCCTGGCCGAGGAGCAGCTCAAGGTGGCGCGCGAACGCGCCGAGGCGGCAGGGCTGGCCGGCAGGGTGCGCTTCGAGCTGCAGGATTACCGCGCAGTCGACCAGAGCTTCGACCGCATCGTCTCGGTCGGCATGCTCGAGCATGTGGGCGCGACCAATCTGGGCGCCTATTTCAGGACCGTGAAGGACCGGCTGGCGCCGGACGGGGTGGCGCTGATCCACTCGATCATGCGCAACACCGCGACCGGCGTGACCAGCCCCTTCACCGCCAAATACATCTTCCCGGGCGGCTATATCCCCGCGGTGTCCGAGACGGTGGCGGCGATCGAACAAAGCCGCCTCTGGCTGCAGGACTGCGAGATATGGCGCAAGCATTACGCCTTTACGCTTGCGGAATGGGCCAGTCGCTTCGCGGCGAACCGCGACCGCGCGAAGGAGATGTATGACGAGCGCTTCTGCCGGATGTGGGAGCTCTATCTGGCGGGCGCCGAGTCGTCCTTCCTCGACGGGCGCATGGCGGTGATGCATCTGCAACTGGGCCACGAGCGCGATTCCGCGCCCCTGACGCGCGACTACATTGCGGCGCAAACCGAGCGCCTGAAGGCGCGCGAGGCGGAGCTGGGAATTTCCTGATGCGCGCGAGAGGATCCAGAGGGGCCTTGCCACAGCGCGGAACCGGGTCTATATGAGCCTCAACATCGCGGCGGCCTCGCTGAACCGGCGAGACCCCCACCGGGTTACGAGGCGGGCCGCGAGGTCCGCTTTTTTGATTCGCCCGAGGAGATCGGCCCGGCATGTCCGCCCCTGTGACCGACACTGTCACATCCATGGTCGCCAGAACCGCCATCGACCGGCGTCTGGCGGGCATCGTCGCGCCGGTGGCCGAGGGCATGGGTTTCCAGCTGGTGCGGCTCAGGCTGATGGGCGGCAAGCGCGTCACGCTGCAGATCATGGCCGAGCGCCAGGACGGCGGCATGGAGGTCGAGGACTGTGCCCGCCTTTCGCGCGCCCTCTCGGCGGTGCTGGATGTCGAGGACCCGGTCGAGGGCGAATACGTGCTGGAAGTCTCGTCGCCCGGCATCGACCGGCCGCTGACCCGGCTCGCCGATTTCGACCGCTGGGAGGGCTACGAGGCCAGGCTCGAGACCGCCGAGATGATCGACGGGCGCAAGCGCTTCAAGGGCATCCTGGCCGGCACCGAGGGGACCGAGGTTTTGATCGATCTGGACGACCCCAATTTCGACGGCCCCATCGGGCTGGAATTCGACTGGCTGGCGGACGCCAAGCTGGTGCTGACGGACGAGCTGATCGCCGAGAGCCTGCGTGCCCGCAAGCACGCTTTCGACGAGACCGAGTTCGACGAGATCGAGGAAGACGACGACACCGAAGCGGAGGCCCCGGCCCCCGCATTGCAGAAGGACGTTTGAGATGGTCAGTGCAAACCGGCTTGAACTGCTGCAGATCGCCGATGCGGTCGCGCGCGAAAAGCTTATCGACCGCGATCTGGTGCTCGAGGCGATGGAAGACAGCCTCGGCAAGGCGGCGCGCTCGCGCTACGGCGCGGAATACGACATCCGCGCCTTCATCGACCGCAAGACCGGCGAGATTTCCATGAGCCGCGCCATGGAGGCGGTCGAGGAGGTCGAGAACCACTTCACCCAGATCCCGCTGGCCGAGGCCCGGCTGAAGAACCCCGAGGCCCAGGTCGGAGATTTCATCACCGAGCCGCTGCCGCCGATGGATTTCGGCCGCATCGCCGCCCAGACCGCGAAGCAGGTGATCGTCCAGATGGTCCGCGAGGCCGAGCGCGAGCGCCAGTACGAGGAATTCAAGGACCGCGTCGGCGAGATCATCAACGGCGTGGTGAAGCGGGTGGAATACGGCAACGTCATCGTCGACCTGGGCCGCGCCGAGGCGATCGTGCGCCGCGACCAGCTGATCCCGCGCGAGACCTACCGGGTCGGCGACCGCATTCGTGCCTATATCCGCGACGTGCGCGCCGAGGCCCGCGGTCCGCAGATCTTCCTCAGCCGCACCGCGCCGGAATTCATGGCCAAGCTGTTCGGCATGGAGGTGCCGGAGATCTATGACGGCATCATCGAGGTCAAGGCGGTGGCCCGCGACCCGGGCTCGCGCGCCAAGATCGGCGTCATCTCCTATGACAGCTCGATCGACCCGGTCGGCGCCTGCGTCGGCATGCGCGGCAGCCGCGTCCAGGCGGTGGTCAACGAGCTCCAGGGCGAGAAGATCGACATCATCCCCTGGAACGGCGATGCCGCCACCTTCATCGTCAACGCGCTGCAGCCCGCCGAGGTCACCAAGGTGGTGATGGACGAGGACGCCCAGCGCATCGAGGTGGTGGTCCCCGACGAGCAGCTCTCCCAGGCCATCGGCCGGCGCGGCCAGAACGTGCGGCTGGCGAGCCAGCTCACCGGCTGGGACATCGACATCATGACCGAGGCCGAGGAATCGGAGCGCCGCCAGACCGAGTTCAACGAGCGTTCCGCCATGTTCATCGAGAACCTCAATGTCGACGAGATGGTCGCACAACTCCTGGTCTCCGAGGGCTTCACCTCGCTGGAAGAGGTGGCCTATGTCGAACTCGACGAGCTGACCATGATCGACGGCTTCGACGAGGAGACCGCCGAGGAGCTGCAGGCCCGCGCCCGCGAAAGCCTGGAGGAGGCCAACCAGAAGGCGCTGGCCGAGGCCCGCGAACTGGGAGTCGACGACAGCCTGGTCGAGTTCGAAGGCCTGACGCCGCAGATGGTGCTGGCGCTGGCCAAGGACGGGGTGACCACGCTCGAGGAGTTCGCGAAATGCGCCGACTGGGAGCTGGCCGGCGGCTACACCACCATCGACGGCAAGCGGGTC
>DATHZU010000323.1:0-6668 GCA_035458445.1 Thermohalobaculum sp.
GGAGGCGATCCAGTGGTGCAGCGTCGCGAACCGGGCGGCCACACAGTCCGCCTCGAAGCCCTGCGCACCGAAGCCGCACCGGGTCACGAGGTACACCCGCCCGTCGAACAACGCCGGTTTTGCGGCCCGGGCGTCGCGCCAGTGCTGCGCGATCGCCCCGGCCTGATCAACCTCGTATGGGACCCGCCCGGGCGAAACCGCCAGCCTGACGGTCTCCACCCGGCGGTGGGCGATCACCGCTTCAGCCGCTTGTAGAGCGACGAGGTGTCCCAGCGGTTGCCGCCCATGTCCTGGACCTCGCCGTAGAACTGGTCGACCAGGGCGGTCACCGGCAGGCGGGCGCCGTTGCGCTTGGCCTCGTCGAGGCAAATCCCCAAGTCCTTGCGCATCCAGTCGACTGCGAAGCCGTAGTCGAACTTGTCCGCCAGCATGGTCTTGTAGCGGTTCTCCATCTGCCAGGACCCGGCGGCGCCCTTCGAGATCACGTCGATCACCGCCTCGCCGTCGAGACCGGCCTTGACGGCGAAGTTCAGCCCCTCGGCCAGGCCCTGGACCAACCCGGCGATGCAGATCTGGTTGACCATCTTGGTCAGCTGACCGGCGCCGGGTCCGCCCAGCAGGCGTTGCATGCGGGCATAGGCCTCGATCACCGGGGCGATGCGGTCGTAATCGGGCTGGTCGCCGCCGCACATGATGGTCAGCACGCCGTTCTCGGCCCCGGCCTGGCCGCCCGAGACCGGGGCGTCGATGAAGCCGATCCCCTTCTCCGACGCAGCGGCATGAAGCTCGCGTGCCACATCCGCGCTGGCGGTCGTGTGGTCGACGAAGACGGTGCCCTTGGCCATGCCGGCCAGGGCGCCGTCTGGCCCCAGCACCACCGAACGCAGGTCGTCGTCGTTGCCGACACAGCACATGACGTACTCGGCGCCGGCCGCCGCCTCGCGCGGAGTCGCCGCCGCCTTGCCGCCGTGCTGCTTGGCCCATGCCGCCGACTTGGCAGCGGTGCGGTTGTAGACGGTGACCTCGTGGCCCTTGGCCGCCAGGTGGCCCGCCATCGGATATCCCATTACCCCCAGGCCCAAAAACGATACCTTCGCCACAAGCGATCTCCTTCTTTTCGGTAAGATGCCGAGTTGCACGTTGAACCGGGCCCCCGCATCTGGGACAAGACGGACCAGAACTCCGCGACAGAGTGCGGGGCGAATCCCGCCCGGGTCAAGACCACAGGGCGGAATGTTGGGGCCGGAAACCGGGGCTGGAATGAGCTTCATCCTGCGATGGCTGTTGCGCATCTTCGTGGCCGCCATGGGGCTGGTGGCAGCCGGGACCGGGCTTGGCTGGTACCTGGTGTCGCGCTCGCTGCCCGACTATGGCGCCGAGCTGGCGCTGGCCGGACTGCAGGCCGAGGTCCGGATCACCCGCGACGCAAACGCCGTACCGCATATCAGGGCCTCGACCGAGCACGACGCCTTCTTCGCCATGGGGCTGGTCCATGCCCAGGACAGGCTGTGGCAGATGGAGGTCGGCCGACGGGCGGCGCGCGGGGCCCTGTCGGAGCTGTTCGGCGCCCGGGCGCTGGAGGTCGACCGCCTGGTGCGCACGCTGAACCTCTACGGGCTGGCGAGCCAGGCGCTGGAGTTCCAGACCCCAGAAACCAAGGCGGCGCTGGACGCCTACGCGGAAGGCGTGAACGCGTGGATCCGGCACATCAACACCGAGGCGCTGGGACGCGGCGCGCCGGAGCTGTTCCTGTTCGGCGGTCAGCTTTCGCCCTGGACCCCGGCGGATTCGCTGGGAATCCTGAAGCTGATGGCCTTCCGGCTGTCGGCGGCGGCGCGGTTCGAGGTGCTGCGCGGCAAGTTCCTGCTGAACCTGCCGCCCGAGCGGCTGGCCGACATCCTGCCGGCCGACCCGCAACCCGCGATGACGGCGCCCGAGCGGTTCTCGGACTGGTTCGGCGGCGCCCGCTTCGCCGACGCCGCACCGGCAGGCGCCGATCCGGTGATGGACCAGTTCGGACCCCCGGTGCGGCCCTGGCTGGCCGGGGCCTCGAACGCCTGGGCGGTGGATGGCTCGCGCAGTTCCGGGGCCAAGCCGCTGATGGCGAACGACCCGCATCTCTGGCTTTCGGCGCCGTCGGTCTGGTACCTGATGGACGTGGCCGGCCCGCAGACCGCCGCCATCGGCGGCACCCTGCCGGGCGTGCCGGCAGTGATGGTCGGCCGCAACCGGGCGCTGGGCTGGGGCATGGCCACCACCAATGCCGACGATCAGGACATCTACATCGAGCGGGTCAACCCGGACGATCCGGGACAGTACCTGACGCCCGACGGCTGGCAGCCGTTCCAGGCGCGGACGGTCCGGATCGCGGTCGACGGCGAGCCGGATGCGGTCGAGACCTTCCGGTCGACCCGGCACGGGCCGGTGCTGACCGGCGGGCAGTTCGATACGGATTTAGTGACGCCCGAAGGGCATGTGGCGGCGCTGAAATGGACCGCGCTGACGCCCGAGGACCGCACCATGTCCGCGGTGATGGGACTGATGCAGGCAGCCAGCATCGATGCGGCGCTTGCGGCCTCGGAAATGGCGCTGGCCCCGGCGCAGAACCTGATCCTGGCCGACCGCACCGGGGTCGCGCTGGCGGTGGCCGGCGCCCTGCCCGCCCGCAACCCGGACAGCCCCAGCCAGGGCCGCATCCCCTCGCCCGGGTGGGTGGCCGCGAATGACTGGCTGGGCCTGCGCCCGGCGATCCTGAACCCGCGGGTGATCCGCCCGGCTTCGGGCGCGGTCGCGAACGCCAACAACCGGATCACCGACGCGCCCTATCCCAACCACATCAGCTTCGACTGGGACGCGCCGTACCGGATCCGGCGGCTGGGACGGGAACTCAGCGGGCGCGCCTACCATTCGCGCGAGGGCTTCGTGGCCCTGCAGACCGACGCGGTCTCGGACATGGCGCGGTCGGTCCTGCCGCTGATCGCCCGCGACATCTGGTGGCGACCCGAGCCCGGTGGCGGTCGCGACAAGCGGCTGCGCGCGGCGGCGCAGATGCTGGCCGACTGGAACGGCGCCATGGACCGCCACAGCCCCGAGCCGCTGATCTTCGCAGAATGGATGCGGATGCTGACCCGGCGGCTGGCGACCGACGAGGTGGGGCCGCTGATCGCCGATGTCGAGGGCTCGCAGCCGTTGTTCGTCGAGCGGGTGTTCCGCAATGTCGACGGCGCGGCGATCTGGTGCGACGTCAACAAGACGCCGGAGGTCGAGACCTGCCCGGAGATCGCGGCGCTGGCACTGGACGATGCGCTGAGCAGCCTGACGCGGGATTACGGCCAGAACATCGAGGGCTGGCGCTGGGGCGCCGCGCATCTGGCGGTACAGCGGCACACTCCGCTGGGTCACTTCCGCCTGCTGGGGGCACTGTTCAACATCGAGAACGAGACTTCGGGCGGCGATCATACCCTGCTGCGCGGCCGGTCGACCGGGCGGGCGCCCGATCCGTTCCGCAACGTCCATGCCGCCGGGTTGCGGGTGGTGACGGATTTCGCCGATCCGGACGGCTCGCTGATGATCATCTCGACCGGCCAGAGCGGGCATCCGTTCTCGCGCTGGTACGACCATCTGGCCGACGCCTGGGCGCGCGGCGACATGATCCCGATGTCGATGAGCGACGATGACGCGGCCGCCGGTGCGGTCGGGGTGATGGTGCTGCGGCCGGGGGAATGAGGGGACGAACCGGCGCGGGGCCTGAGAATGCCGCGAGCGGCCGCGTTCAGCCGTTCCGCTTCCAGACCGGGTAGAGTTTCCTGCACAGCCTCACAACCTTGCCGTCATCCTCGGAACGGCCGGTGTCCGAGGTGTTTTCTTCCCGCCCGCTTCGAGGCGGCCCATCCTCGCCGAAATCGCTGCGAACACGGGCTATGAAACTGGCATCGGCGACCCCAATATGCTGTGGCATGTCCACCTCCATATACTGGATCCGGTGATACACACTACCATTGGTTGATCGGAATCGCAAACCCTACAATTGGGGCGAGGTGCTATACGCGCCCCATCCGTTCGAATCCCGCCCGGAGGTCGGCAATCAGGTCATCGGTATGCTCTAGGCCGACATGGATGCGCATCAGTTGGCCTTCCGCATGCCACGGGACCGCGCTTCGGGGCGGGCGCTTGGGCATCAGCAGGCTCTCGAAGCCGCCCCAGCTGTCGCCCATGCCATAGAGCTCGAGCCCGTCGAGCAGGGCGGAGAAGTGTGCCTCGGAACTGACCTCCGGTTTCAGCACAAAGCCGAAAAGCGACGAGGCACCGAGAAAATCGCGTTTCCACAGGGCGTGGCCCGGATCGCCGGGAAGCGCCGGGTGCAGCACCCGCGCGACCTCGGGCCGGGCGGCCAGCCACTCCGCCAGGGCAAGGCCGTTCTTCATGTGCTGCGGCATGCGCACCGCAAGCGTCCTGAGGCCTCGCATGGCCAAGAACACGTCGTCCGGAGCGCCGCTGAGCCCGATCTGCTTCCAGCCCTCGCGGATCGCGGCATAGGCCGCTTCGGTGGCGGTGACGGCGCCCATCACCAGGTCGGAATGGCCGCCGATATACTTGGTCACGGCCTGGATGGACACATCGACGCCATGCGCGAGAGGCTTGAAATAGAGCGGCGAAGCCCAGGTATTGTCCATCATGACGATGGCGCCGGCCTTGTGCGCCTCGTCGACGATCGCAGGGATGTCCTGCACCTCGAAGGTCAGCGAGCCGGGGCTCTCGGTGAAGACCACCCTGGTATTCGGCCGGATCAGGTCGCGAATCGCGCCGCCGACCAGCGGGTCGTAATACGTGGTCTCGACCCCCAGGCGTGCCAGCATCTTGTTGCAGAAACGCCGGGTCGGGCCATAGCAGGAATCCGTCATCAACAGGTGATCCCCGGCCGAGAGAAAGCAGAGCAGCGGCGCGGTACAGGCGACCAGCCCGGTCGACGCCAGACGAGTGCGGAAGCCACCCTCGAGAGCCGCAACGGCCTCTTCGAACGCGAATGTGCCGGGCGTGCCATGAACGCCGTAGGTCGTGGCGTCGGCGTCCTCCTTATCGTCGAGCGCACGCCGTGCCGCCAACGTCGGCGCCAGGATTGTCGAGGCGTGGTAAACTGGCGGATTGACCACTCCGTGATGGTCGTGCGGGTGTCGGCCCGCATGGGTCGCGCGGGTTGCATCTTTCATGGCGTCGCTGCTCCGGGAGAGTGATGGCCAGCAGATTATCCGGCCCCGCCTGCGGGTCAAGGGGTTGGTGATTCGACGTAGTTTTGGCCTCAGTCGGAGTATGGGTACACCGGCGTTGCAACAAGAAACCGTCAACTTGGGGTAGAATCCCGGATTCGGGCGCATTTGTGCACCGATGCATGCAATTCTCGTCCGCCGTTTCGCAGGGGATTGTCCCAACACAGTCGGAAATTGACATATTCTTGCGCGAATCCGCCAATCCCAACGCTCCAACGGGTGAATTCGGCTTCGAAGCTTGACGCCGCGTGATCGGGCTGATCAAAATTTGTGCGGGGACGACCCCATCCGAACCGAACATGCGGGCTGAGGAAGCCCGCGCCGCGCGCTGCGCGGATAACAGGTATGAGGTAAGCAATGAAAAAATCCGTGTTCTTAGGAGCGTTGGCCGCTGCCGGTCTTGCCGCTGGCGTCGCCACCGCCGGGACCGTCGACGACATCAAGGCCAAGGGCTTTGTCCAGTGCGGCGTCTCGTCGGGTCTGGCGGGCTTCGCCTTCACCGACGCCGCCGGCGAGTGGGACGGCTTCGACGTGGCCATGTGCCGTGCCGTCGCCGCCGCGATCTTCGGCAATCCGCAGGCGATCAAGTTCACGCCGACCACCGGCAAGACCCGCTTCACCGCGCTCGCCTCGGGCGAGGTCGACGTGCTGTTCCGCAACACCACCTGGACCTTCTCGCGCGACGTCGACCTGAAGTTCGAGTTCGTGGGCGTCAACTACTATGACGGCCAGGGCTTCATGGTTCCGAAGGCGCTGGGCGTCTCGTCGGCGAAGGAGCTGGACGGCGCCACGGTCTGCATCCAGACCGGCACCACCACCGAGTTGAACCTGGCCGACTTCTTCCGCGCCAACAACATCAACTACGAGCCGGTGCCGATCGAGACCAACGCCGAGGCCAACGCCAAGTACCTGGCCGGCGCCTGCGACGTCTACACGACCGACGCGTCGGGCCTCGCCGCGACCCGGGCCACCTTCGAGAAGCCGGGCGACCACGTGCTGCTGCCCGAGATCATCTCGAAGGAGCCGCTGGGCCCGCTGGTCCGCCATGGTGACAGCGACTGGGCCGACGTCGTCCGCTGGACCCTGAACGCCCTGATCATCGCCGAGGAACTGGGCATCACCCAGGCCAACGTGGCCGAGAAGGCCGCGGCCGCCGGCGACAACCCGGAGGTCAACCGCCTCCTGGGCACCGAGGGCGAGTACGGCGCGATGATGGGCCTCAGCAAGGACTGGGCCGTCAACGCCATCGCGGCGAACGGCAACTACTCGGAGATCTTCGAGAAGCAGATCGGCACCAACACGCCGATCGGTCTGGCGCGCGGTCTGAACGCGCTGTGGACCCAGGGCGGCATCCTCTACGCAGCTCCGTTCCGCTGATCTGATCTAGGGGCGCGCCCGGAGACC
>DATHZU010000324.1:0-8452 GCA_035458445.1 Thermohalobaculum sp.
GATGGCAGGGCTGGTGCTGGACATCGCCCCCGGCTGGAAGACCTATTGGCGCAACCCCGGCGCCGCGGGGATTCCGCCGCAATTCGACTGGACGTCGTCGCGCAACCTCGGGAGCGCCGAGGTGTTTTGGCCCAGGCCGAAATTCTTCGAGAGCTTCGGTTTGACCACTATCGGCTATTCGGACCGGGTGGTGCTCCCGGTCAGGCTGGTGCCTCAGGTCGCCGGCGCGCCGATCGAGCTGGGTCTGAACCTGTCGCTCGGCGTTTGCCGCGACATCTGCGTGCTCGAGGAGACGAGTCTTACATTGCGGCTGGAGCCTGACGCCCAAGGCGACGGCTCGGCACTCATCGCGGCGGCCATGACCGCCGTTCCCCGCCCGGGCGCCGAGCAGGGGATGACCGCGGTGACCTGTCAGATCACCGGAACCGGCCCGAAGCGCAGCTTCGACGCAAAGCTGGATTTCGGCCGAGAGATATCGGGCGCCACGGTGGTCCTGGAAGGTCCGGAAACCGCCTGGTTCGACCAGACCGTCACCGAGGCGCGCGATGGCAGCTTGCATGTCAGTTCGCGACTGTCGCTTTTCGACGGGTCGGCCTGGGTGAGCCGCTCGCAGGTTCGCATGACCGTGCTGGCCGAGAACATGGCTGCCGACATCCAGGGATGCGCGGCGCCGGCGGGGTGAGCGTCAATTCCTTCGCTTGCGGATGGACCCGGTCTTGTCCATCGCCGTGCTCGAATTCTGTCTGCGGACCGGTCGCACGCCCCGGGAATCGCTTATGATAGTTTCAATATCCATTTATTATCAAATCTCTAGGGACTTTTCTTAATCTGAATTCCCAAGTCCATGACCGCGCGTCAGCCCAGCTCCTTCTCCAGCCAGTTCTCCAGCCAGTGGATGTTGTAGTTGCCGTTGAGGATGTCGGGCTCGTCCAGCAGGGCGCGGAACAGCGGTACCGTGGTGTCGATCCCGTCCACCACCAGTTCGCCCAATGCCCGCCTGAGCCGCATCAGACAGTCCGGCCGGTCGGTGCCGGCAACGATCAATTTGCCGATCAGGCTGTCGTAATGCGGTGGCACCGAGTATCCCGCATAGAGCGCTGAATCCATCCGCACGCCCAGGCCTCCGGGGGCGTGGAATCCCTTCACCAATCCGGGGCAGGGGGCAAAGCTGGGGATGCGCTCCGCATTGATACGGCATTCGATCGAATGGCCTTTCGGAACCAGGCTTTCCTGAGTGAACGAAAGCTTCTCGCCCGCCGCGATACGGATCTGCTCGCGGACAAGGTCGACCCCGAAGACCGTCTCGGTCACCGGGTGCTCGACTTGCAGGCGGGTGTTCATCTCGATGAAGAAGAACTCGCCATTCTCGTACAGGAACTCGATGGTCCCGACGCCGCGATAGCCCATCTCGCGGATGGCGTCGGCGCAAACCCCGCCGATCTTCGCCCGCGTCTCGGCGTCGATCACCGGCGAGGGGCTCTCCTCCAGCACCTTCTGGTGGCGCCGCTGCAGCGAGCAATCGCGCTCGCCCAGATGGCAGGCGTTGCCATGCGTGTCGCCGATCACCTGCACCTCGATATGGCGGGGCAGGGTCAGGTACTTCTCAAGATAGACCTCGTCATTTCCGAAAGCCGCCTTTGCCTCGGCCCGGGCCTGGCTGAAGGCGTGGGGAAGGTCCTTCTCGGTCTTCGCCACCTTCATGCCGCGTCCGCCGCCGCCCGCCGCAGCCTTGACCAGAACGGGGTAACCGATGTCGCGCGCCACGCGGAGCGCGTCATCGACCGTGCCGATCCCGCCCTCCGAGCCCGGCACGCACGGAACGCCCAGGCGCTTCATGGTTTCCTTGGCCGCGATCTTGTCGCCCATGATCCGGATATGGTCTGCGGTCGGGCCGATGAAGGCCAGGCCATGCTCCTCGACGATCTGCGCAAATCCCGCATTCTCCGACAGGAAGCCATAGCCGGGATGCACAGCCTCGGCGCCGGTAATTTCGCAGGCGGTGATGATCGCCGGCTGGTTGAGGTAACTGAGCGTGCTGGAGGGCGGGCCAACGCAAACGCTCTCGTCCGCCATGCGCACATGCATTGCCGTGGCATCGGCGGTCGAGTGGATCGCAACGGTCTCGATGCCCATTTCCCGGGCGGCACGATGAACCCGCAGCGCGATCTCGCCGCGGTTCGCAATCAGGATTTTCTTGAACACCGTGGCTCTCCGCCGCTCACTCGATGATCATTAGCGGATGGCCGAACTCGACCGGCTCGGCGTTGTCCACCAGGATCCGCTTGACCGTTCCCGCACGCGGACTGGCGATCTGGTTCATCGTCTTCATCGCCTCGATGATCAGCACCGTCTGGCCTTCGCTGACCGTGTCGCCGATCCTGACGAAGGGCTCGGCGCCGGGCTCGGACGACAGGTAGACCGTGCCGACCATGGGCGAAGTGAGCGCCTTCGAGAGATCCGCGGCGGGTGCAGGTGCGGCCTCGGGTTGCGGCGCAGCTGCCGGAGGGGGCGCGACCGCGGGGCCATGATGCACCACAGCTGGCGCCGCGGGCGCGGCGGTGGCGGCGCGGGACAAGCGGACCTGCACCTCGTCATCCTCGCCATAGGTCCGCACGACCTCGATTTCGGTCAGCTCGGTCTCGCGCAGCACTTCGGCGAGCGCGCGAATGAAGGCAACATCCTCGTTGGTTTCTTTACTCATCGTCCCCGTCCCGACTCTCTGGCCATTTCCGGTCATCGCCCGGCGCTGATTTAGCGTTCCGCGCAACTGCGTTCACCGAGGGTTATACGATATCCAGGCCCGGCGCAAAGCGCCTGATTCCGGGACCCCGCGCTTCTTGCCGGTTCAGTTCATTGCCGCGCGGGTCTGCTCGACAGCCGCCTGCATCTGCTCGAGCGGGATGTAACCGCGCACGATCTGGTTGCCGATGATGAAAGCTGGCGTGCCCTCCAATCCCAGATCGCGGGCCAGAGCATAGTTGGCAGCGACCGCCTGCGAGACCGCGTCGCTCGCCGCCGCCTCTTTCAGAGCCGGGATGTCATAGCCGGCATGGGCCGCGATCTGATAGGCGGTGGCCTCGGTCAGTCCACCCTCGAAGCTCATCAGGGCATCGTTGAGGGCGCCAAACCGGTCGGGATCGAGCTGCAGGGCTGCCAAAGCCATCCTCGCGGCTGCGACGGAATCGGGCCCCAGAATCGGAAACTCCTTGACCACCAGGCGGACATTTGGATCGCTCTCGACCAGCGCCTGGATTTCGGGATGCGCCTTCTTGCAGTATCCGCAACGGTAGTCCGAAAATTCGACGACGGTCACGTCGCCATCCGGGTTGCCGCCAACCCACGAGACGCCGTCATTGAAGATCGCGTCTGCCTTTTCCGCGATCGTCTTGGCGTCCTGATTGCGCCTGGTCGCATCGCGCCGGGCCTCGAGAATCTGGATGGCCTCGAACAGGACCTCGGGGTTCTCCAGCAGGTAAGCCCGGATTTCGGTCCGCAACCGCTCACGCTCGGCATCGGACATATCCGTCAGCGCCGGACGGGACTGCTGTTGCGCAACGGCAGGTCCGGCCATCGCCATCGGAACGGCCGCCGCGGCGGCGAGGGTAATGGCGTAAATCATCTGACGCATCGCTGCGGGTCTCCTTCAGGGTCGAGTCTTGTGGTGTCACTCGGGATCGAGCGACAGAATATCCTGGGCGCGCAGCCATCCCGGCGAGCCCTCCGGCAAGACGGCTGCGGCGCGGCGCGCCTGCAACATGGCATCCTTGGTTTGTCCTGTCAGCGCAAATCTTTCCGCGGTGGCCAGCGCGGCCATGCCGGGCTGGTTCGCGCGGGCATAGGCAACCGCCAGGTCACGCATCGCCATCGCGTCGGCCGGGTCGCGGTCGCGGGCCGACTGCAGGATTTCCAGCGCCTCGCGGTCGGTCTCGGGCTGATTGAGCGCCAGCAGGACGCGGCCAAGGCCACCTTCAAGCAACGGCTCGCCCGGCGCGAGCCGGACCGCGTCCCGGTAATAGGGCAGAGCCTCCTGCGGGCGGCCGGTCTCGAACAGCATCTGGCCTTTGAGTTCCAGGTAGAACGGGTCCCGCGGCCGCAGCGCGATCAGCCGGTCGGCGGCCGCAAACCCCTCCTTGATGGCTGGCAGCCGATACAGAGCGACCGCCTTTGCGTACAGCACCTCCTCGGTCTCGGGCAGGTCTTCGGCCTGTTCCAGCACCCGGGCCGGATCTTCAAGGAACCCGCGCAGCTTGGCGCGCATCCGTCCATGCCAGTAGGCGAGTTCGGGATCGCGCGCGAAAGTATTGCCCTCGGCCTGACGGACCCGCTCCTCGACGAGCTGCACGCGCTCGGTGCTCAAGGGATGGGTCAGGATGTAGGGATCGACATTGCCGATGGTGAAAACCTCCTGCCCCCGGAAGATATCGAGCACCTTCTTCATTCCCGCCGGGTCGATCTTCGCGCGAGCGAGATAGTTCAGCGCCGCCTGGTCGGCCGCGGCTTCCTCGGCGCGGTTGTAGCTGAGGAAGGTCCGTGCGATCGCCGAGTTGCTGCCTGCCAGGATAGCGGCGCTCGCCTGAGGCGCCCCCGCGGCCCCGGCCGCGATCGCGGCGAGCACGCCCAGGAGCGCAGGCCCCCTGGCGCTGCGCATCCCGGCGCTGCGCCGCGCCTCGTGCCCGCCCGCGATGTGTCCGGCCTCGTGGGCGATAACGCCCTGCAGTTCCTCCGGCGTCTCGAGTTTCAGCAGCAGCCCGCTGTTCAGGAACATGTTGCTGCCATTGCCGACGAAGGCGTTGAGCTTCGAATTGTTGACGATGTAGATGTTCACTGCCTCCGGCCGCAGCGAGGCTGCCCGGAACAGCGGGGCCGACAACATACCCAGCGTCCGTTCGATCTCGGAATCGCGGATCAGCCCGGCGGCGGCAGGCGCCGCTGGCAGGATTGCCGTCAGCGCCAGCATGCCTGCCGTGGCCAAGCTCAGAAGTCTCTGCAAGGGACCGTCTCCACAGGTTGCGTCCGCACGCCCGGTTGTCGTCGCCGGCGCCGGTGGGCATAAGAGCATATCTGCCTCCGCCATGACAGATAAGGAAACTGATCGTGAAGATTTCAAGCCGCAGCCGCACCGCGCCCTTCATCGCCATGGACGTGCTGGCCGAGGCGCAAGCCATCGAATCGCGGGGCGGCAGCGTGATCCACATGGAGGTGGGCGAGCCCGCTCACGGCGCCCCGCGCGCCGCCCGCGAGGCGGTGGCAGCCGCACTGGGGCGGGGCGAGACCATGGGCTACACCAGCGGCCTGGGGCTGGAAAAGCTGCGCTCGGCCATCGCGGCGCTGTACCGGCGTCGCCATGGAATCGACCTCGATCCGGCCCGGGTGGTCGTCACTTCGGGATCATCCGGCGGATTCCTGCTCAGTTTTCTTGCGCTGTTCGACATCGGCCAGCGGGTGGCCATCGCGGATCCCGGCTATCCCTGCTACCGGAACATCCTCGGGACGTTGGGGCTGGAGCCGGTGCGGATCGCCGCCGAGCTGGAGACCCGATACCAGCCGACGCCGGAGCTGCTCGACCGGGTGTCCGGGCCGCTCGACGGCCTGCTGGTCGCCAGCCCCGCCAATCCGACCGGCACGATGATCGACCGCCCGGCCATGGAGGCGCTGGTGCAGTATTGCTCCGCGCGGGGCATCGCGCTGATCTCGGACGAAATCTATCACGGCCTGACCTACGACGCGCCCGCCGTCTCGGCGCTCGAGATCACCGACCAGGTGGTGGTGATCAACAGTTTCTCGAAATACTACGCCATGACCGGCTGGCGCATCGGCTGGATGGTTGTGCCCGACCGCTTCGTGCGGCCGATCCAGAACCTGGCGCAGAACCTGTTCATCTGCCCCAGCCACGCGGCCCAGATCGCCGCCATGGCGGCGCTGAGCGAGGCGGGCGAGGCCGAGGTGGCGACCCATCTCGACGGCTATCGCCAGAACCGCGCCACCCTGATGGCGGCGCTGCCGGGCCTGGGTTTCACCGACATCGCCCCGGCGGACGGGGCCTTCTACGCCTATGCCGGGATATCGCGGCTGTCGAACGACAGCCGGGAATTCTGCGCCCGGCTGCTGCGCGAGGGCGGCGTCGCCGCCACCCCGGGCCTGGATTTCGACCCCGGGCGAGGGCATGCCACGATGCGCTTCTCGTTCGCCCAGCCCCCCGAGAAGATCGCCGAGGGGATCGAGCGGCTGAAGCGGTTCATCCGGGCGGGGTAGGGGCTGGCCGCAGAGCCGCGCCGGGCCGTCTCTCACGGGCTTCTCAAGGTGAGAAGGGGGCCAAGGTGTTGATTCACAATGAAATTCGAAAAACGGGGAGTGAGAAGGGGTGTGAGAAGCGGCAGCAACTGGCAGCAAAACACCAAGGAAGGAAACGCATGGGTCAGCCGTTTGGCTAGTCCGCTGGCATGGCCCAGTCTCCGATCATCCGTGCCCTGAAACGCAAGCGCGCAACGATCTCGGGCCGAGCTGCTGAAAGCCGAGCGGCGCTGAGAGGCCCTGCGGCTGCACCGGGCCGCGCGGCGTTGCAACGCCAAAGCCATATCAGGACATCAGTTATGAAAAGCCAATCTCCGTGCCAAGCGAGCGGTAGGGTGGGTCGTTCCGCGCGCGCCCCGCGCGCGGGTTGACCCACCGTTGCGCTGCCGCGAGGCGATCCGCTCCGCGCGGTGGGTGAACCCGCCTTCGGCGGAACCACCCACCCTACGGCGCGGCCCGCGCATCACTCACGTGATCCCTATATGGAATCAAGGGCTTGGCAGGGTGTCCGCGTGCGGACACCTGGGCACCGCCCCACGTCCTCAATCCGCGACCCGCACCAGCGTCTTGCCGAAGTTGCCGCCTTTCAGCATCGCCATGAAGGCAGCCGGGGAGTTTTCCAGCCCCTCGGTCACGCTTTCGCGGTAGCGCACCCGGCCGTCGCGGATGTAGCCCGGCACCTCGGCCATGAAGTCCCGGAACCGGTCGGCGTGGTCGGTGACGATGAAGCCGCGCACGGCCAGCCGCTTGACCAGGATATTGCGCCAGACCTGCGGCAGCAGGTTCGGCCCCGGCGGCGGCGCGCCCAGCCCCAGTCCGCCGAGGTCGTACCAGGCGATCATGCCGCAGACCGGGATGCGGCCGAACATGTTCATCAGCGGCACCACCGCCTCCAGCGTCTCGGCCCCGACATTCTCCCAGTAGATGTCGATGCCGTCCGGGCAGGCCGCCGCGATTTGCGCCCGCAGCGCCCGGGCGTCGGCGGCGGCCCGATGATCGATGCAGGCGTCGAAGCCCAGTTCCTCGACCGCGAAGGCGCATTTCTCGGCGCCGCCCGCGACGCCGACCGCCCGCAACCCCTGAATCTTCGCTAACTGCCCCACCATCGAGCCTACGGCACCGGTCGCGGCGCCCACCACCAGCGTCTCGCCGGCCTTGGGGCGGCCATGCTCGGCGAGGCCCGCATAGGCGGTCAGCCCCGGCATTCCCAGCACCCCCAGATTGGCCTGCAGCGGCGCCAGCGCGGGGTCGAGCTTGCGCACCCCTTTGCCGTCGCTCACCGCATGGCTGCACCACCCGGAATGGGTCAGCACGAAGTCCCCGGCGGCGAATTTCGGGTTGTTCGAGGCGATGACCTGCCCGACCGTTCCGCCCTCCATGGTGCCGCTCACCGGCACCGGCGCCGAATAGGATTTCGCGTCGTCCATCCGCCCCCGCATGTAGGGGTCCAGCGACAGCCACAGCACGCGGACCAGCATCTCGCCCGCGCCGGGAGTGGGCAGGGGGGCTTCCTCCAGTCGGAAGTTATCCGCCACGGGATGGCCTTGGGGCCTGCTCGCCAGCACGATCCTGCGCAATGTCTCCGCCATTCCCGGTCTCCCGTCATCAAGCTGCCGATGAATGGACCATGCCCCCCCGGTTTCCGGTTTCGCAAGCGGGAAAGGGGCTGATAAGACGGAAGCAGGTCAAAAGCCGGGAGCGGGCGATGAGTTATCTGGACGATCTCTTCGGACTGTCGGGCAAGACGGCGGTGATAACCGGGGCCGCCACCGGCATCGGCCGGATGATGGCCGAGGCGCTGGTCCGCGCCGGGGCGCGGGTGCTGATCGCCTCGCGCAAGGGGGCGGACTGCGCGCGGGTGGCGGCGGAACTGACCGCGATCGGCCCCGGCAGCGCCGAGGGATTCGCGGGCGATGTGGGCACGGAGGACGGCGTGGCGGCTCTCTCCGCCGAGATCAGGCGGCGCACCGGCAAGCTCCACATCCTGATCAACAACGCCGGCAAGAGTTGGGGCGCGCCCTATGCCGAGTTTCCCTTCCACGCCTGGGACACGGTGATGTCGGTGAACTGCGCGGGCCTCTTCACCCTGACCCGCGACATGACTCCGCTGCTGGAGGCCGCCGCCACCGCCGACGATCCGGCGCGGGTCAGGGTGAAGAGG
>DATHZU010000325.1:0-7925 GCA_035458445.1 Thermohalobaculum sp.
GGAAGCTCTCGCCCGAGACCTTCCATGCGATTTCCGCCTGCATCTCGGTTCCGGCAATTTCCCGCTCGACGATGGCCTGCATCCGGGCCTTCAGCGCCGCGGAGGTGTGCAGATCGTTGAAACGAATGTTGAACGCGGCACGCCCCGCCGCGGGGATCACGTTGCCCGCCGGATTGCCCACGTCGATCGAGGTCAGCGCCAGGGTCGAGGGCTGGAAATGCTCCGAGCCGTCGTCGAGGGGCGTGTCCGCCAGCGCCGCGCAGATCCGGACCAGCGCGGGCAGCGGGTTGGCGGCGCGCTCCGGATAGGCCGAATGGCCCTGGCGCCCGCGCACGGTCAGCACCCCGGTCATCGAGCCCCGCCGCCCGATCTTGGCCACGTCGCCGAGCTCGGTGACGGATGTCGGCTCGCCCACCAGGCAGAAATCGGCGGTCTCGCCGTTGTCGCGCATCCAGTCGAGGATGGCCGTGGTGCCGTCGGTGGCGTCGCCCTCCTCGTCGCCGGTGATCAGGAGCGAGATCGAGCCCTTCGGCCCCTGCCCCACGACCTCAGCCGCCGCCGCCACGAAGGCGGCCACGCCGGATTTCATGTCGGTGGCGCCGCGGCCCCACAGCACGCCATCGACGGTCTCGCCGCCGAAGGGGTCGCGCGTCCACGCCGCCCGGTCGCCGACCGGCACCACGTCCGTGTGCCCGGCGAAGGCAAAGACCGGTTGGGCGGTTCCCCAGCGGGCGTAGAGGTTCTCGACCCCGCCCCGGCTGATCCGGGTGCAGGCAAAGCCGAGGGGCTGGAGCAGCCCCTCCAGCAACGCGATAGCGCCGCCCTCCTCCGGCGTGACCGAGGGGCAGCGGATCAGGTTGGCGGTCAGTTCGACAGGATCAATCATCATCGTCTTCCAGGGCCGTCTTCTCATCCAGCGCGGTAACGCTGGCCACGATCACGGCGTTTTCGGCCAGCGCCCGGTCCATCAAGGCCAGTTCCTCCGGGCCGAGTTCTATTTCCGGTTTCTCGCGGGTGCCATAGGACTGGACCTCCAGCGGCGCCATTCCGGCCTCGCGCAGAACCTTCACGGTCTCGTCGACCGCGTGGCGTTCCGTCCGGCCCGATGAATAGCACATCAAAGCTGCGCCCGTGGCACCCTGCGGCAGCCCGTCATCCGCCGTGCGCCCGACCTCGACCAGGAGGATGTAGACAGTTTCGGGTTCGGCCATCAACACCGGGTCCGTTCCGGACCCCCTCCCTAACCCTCCCCCCAGCGGGGGGAGGGGACGCCGCCGCACAGATTGCAAAGCCGCGCCTCAGTCACGCAACAGCTCGTTGATCGAGGTCTTCGACCGCGTGCGCTCGTCGACCCGCTTGACGATCACGGCACAGTAAAGTCCGGGGCCCGCCGAGCCATCCGGCATCGGCTTGCCCGGCATGGTGCCGGGAACCACCACCGAATAGGGCGGCACTTCGCCGAGGAAGGTCTGGCCGCTGGTGCGGTCGATGATCTTGGTCGACGCGCCGATGAAGACGCCCATCGACAGCACCGATCCCTCGCGGACGATCACGCCTTCGGCGACCTCGGACCGGGCACCGACGAAGCAGTTGTCCTCGATGATCACCGGGCCAGCCTGCAAGGGCTCCAGAACGCCGCCGATCCCGGCACCGCCGGAGATGTGGCAGTTCTTGCCGATCTGGGCGCAGGAGCCCACCGTCGCCCAGGTGTCGACCATGGTTCCGCTGTCCACATAGGCGCCGAGATTGACGAAGGAGGGCATCAGCACCACGCCCGGCGCGATATAGGCCGAGCGGCGCACGATGCAGTTCGGCACGGCGCGGAAGCCCGCCGCGCGCCACTGGTTCTCGCCCCAGCCGTCGAACTTCGAGGGCACCTTGTCCCACCATGTCGCGGCGCCCGGGCCGCCCGAAATCGGCGCCATGTCGTTCAGGCGGAAGCTCAGCAGCACCGCCTTCTTGGCCCACTGGTTCACTGTCCAGTCGCCGCGGACGTTCCTCTCGGCCACGCGCAGCTCGCCCTTGTCCATCAGGTTCAGCGCATCGTCCACCGCCTCGCGCACGGCGCCGGTGGTGGCCGTGGTGACGGTGTCGCGCGCGTCCCAGGCGCGCTCGATGGCGTTGGAAAGCTCGGCATGGCTCATGGCGTTCTCCCTCGGGCGTGGTGTCGTCCTGCCTATAGGGTGCCAGCCGCGCCCGTGCAATGCGCCAACGCCCCGCCAACGGCAAATTTGCCGGTTGCCGAGCCCTCCTTGCGCTACTAGGTCAAGGGTTCCGGCGCTCGGGCCGGGCAGATGAGGGGACCATGATGACCGACAAGCGCGTATCCGTCTTCCCGCCCGCGGATTATGACGCCAGGCGCGCGGAAAAACTGCCGGAGACGCCGCAGACCCGGTCGCCCTCGTTCCGGCTCGCCTTCCGGGACACCGAGTTCCTGGAGCTGGACGAATTGCGGCCGGTCCGATTGCAACTGGAGCTGCTGAAGCCCGAGATGATCCTGCGCCAGCACGACATCGCGTCGACGGTGGTCATGTTCGGCGGCGCGCGCATCCCCTCTCCGGAGAAGCGCGCGGGCGCCGCGACCAGGACGCTCGGCGAGCTGTCTCATTTCTACGAGGAGGCCCGCAAGTTCGCGGCCCTGGTGGGCGCGGAATCGGTGCGCCGCTTCGGGCGCGAATTCGTGATCTGCACCGGCGGCGGCCCGGGCGTGATGGAGGCCGGCAGCCGTGGCGCGAACGAGGTGGGCGCACGCACCATCGGCCTCGGCATCGTGCTGCCCCGCGAGGAGGCGCCCAACGCCTATGTGACGCCGGAACTGTCCTTCAACTTCCACTACTTCGCCATCCGCAAGATGCATTTCCTGATGCGCGCCAAGGCGATCTCGGTGTTCCCCGGCGGCTTCGGGACGCTGGACGAGCTGTTCGAGACGCTGACCCTGATCCAGACCAAGCGGATGGAGCCGGTCCCCGTGCTGCTGTTCGGCAGGGAGTTCTGGACCAGGATCGTGAACTGGGAGGCTCTGGCCGATGCCGGAACGATTTCACCCGAGGACCTGAAGCTGTTTCGTTATGTCGAGACTGCCGAGGAGGGCTGGGACATCATCCGCGAGCATCTGGGGATCCGGACCTGACCGGGCCGGCGCGCAGGATCACGGCAAAACGTCGAAGCTGAGCAGCAGCGTGCGCTGCAGCGGATTGAAGTTGTCGTCCGAGATCAGCCACAGACGCATCGAACCGTCGGCGAGGGCCTCCACCGCAAGGCCCTCCATATTGTCGATCCCGCTGGCGTTCTCGAAGGCGGCGAGGGTCTGAATGCTGCCCGGCCGTGGCGCACCGTCCGGTCCCAGATCGAACCGGACGATCCGAATGCTCACGCCGAACAGCAGCGAGAATTCGCGCAGGACCAGATACAAACGCCCATCCGGACCGACATCCGCGCCCGTCACCTGATGCAGCCAGGCGAGCGGCAGGCTGGTTTCGCGGTCGGTCCCGTCCTGGGCGATCAGGAAGACCGGCACGAGCTTGTCGTCACGGCCTTCGGCCAGCGCGATCAGCCCGCCTGCAGGCAGGCTGGCCAAGGCCTCGAGACCCCGGTTCGATTGCAGCCGCTCGAAGCGGCGCGGCGCGATGGTCGCCTCCATCCGCCCGCTGTCGCCAAGCCGCATGATCCGGTGATCGCGCTCGAACGACACCGCAAGCCGTTCGCCGTCCCAGGCCAGGCCCTCGGCGTCGCCGCCGATCCGGTCATAGGTCTGCCCCCACTGGTCCCGCATCGGCGCCATGCGTGTGCCGGTCAACGTCAATCCGCCGTCGCCGTCGTCGAGCAATTCGGCGCCGAACCATGAACCATTGTCGGCAACCGCGTAAAGCTGGCGGTCCCGGATCACCAGGCCCGAGAGCCCGCCGAAGCCGTCGCGGTCGGCATTCAGCTCCCATGCGCCGCGCAGCGCAAGCCCGGTCAGCCGGCCGGTCCCGACTTCGACCGGATCCGCGGTCACCGAGACGGGCTGGCCCGCCGCCAGCGCCGCCTCCCAGCCGGGAGGCGCCTCGGCAGCCGGCGCCGAGCACGCCAGCGCAACCAGAATCGCCGGGAAGCGCGCCAGGACTCTCATTGCAGAACCGGTCCGCGGCAAGCCTCGGGCAGGTCGTTCAACGTCAACTCGGGCTTTGGCGGCGAGGGTTTCGGGTGCAGCGCCTCGGCGGTGAACCACCAGGCGAGTTCCTCGCCGCAGCCGTCGCCGGGCGGCGGTGGCGCCTGGTCTTCACAACCCTTTGCACCGGTGGGGCAGGTCAGCCGGACATGGAAATGCGAGTCGTGCCCGTACCAGGCCCGGACCTTGCGCATCCAGTCGCGATCACCCGCAGGTTCGGCCTCGCAGAGCGCCTTCTTGATCGCGGCATTGACGAATATCCGCGCCACTTCCGGATCGCTGGCGGCGGCCTTCAACAGCCGGTGATGCTCCGGGCGCCACTGCCCGTTCACCGCCAGCCTGTCGGCGCGGACGACGCTGGTGCTCGAAGCTGCTTCGCGCTCGGCCAGCGTCATCGGCTCGCTGCCGGGAATGCGCAGCCAGATATCGGCATCGAGGCCGATCTGGTGCGAGGCGTGGCCGCCCAGCATCGGCCCGCCGCGCGGCTGCGAGATGTCGCCGACATAGAGGCGCGACCAGCCGAGGCCGCGGGCGGTCGCCGACAGCCTCTCGATGAAGGCGATCATCGTTGGATGACCCCAGGCGCGGTTACGGCTGAGCCGCATCGCCTGCCAGCCAGCGCCGGTCTCGGGCAGCGCAACGGCCCCCGACAGGCAGCCGCGCGCATAGGAGCCGTGGGGCGCCGGCGCCTCCGGGCTCGGTCCCCGCACGGCACTGAAGACGTGCTTCGCGGCCTCGGTGGCTCCTGCTCCGGCGGAGAAACCTACCGCCAGAACCGGGCACAGTATCGCCGCTCTGATCCATGTTGAAAGCCGCATTGCCGCTCCGTCTGCACTGCCCCAGTATGCGCCCGCTCCAGCCCTGCGCAAGGCTATTCGACCGGCTGCGCAAGCCGGCCCGGCACGTAACCGCCTGATAATCCCTCGCGCTTAACATCGCCGCCATACCCCAGACGCCGGAGCATCGATGGCCGCGAAGAACGAACTCCAGCCGATCATCATCAAGCGCAAGAAGGTCGTTGGCGGCGGCGGGCACCATGGCGGCGCCTGGAAGGTCGCCTATGCCGACTTCGTGACAGCCATGATGGCCTTTTTCCTGCTGATGTGGCTGCTGAACGCCACGACCGAGGATCAACGCAAGGGTCTCGCCGATTACTTCACACCCAATATCCCGATCAGCCGAACGTCGGCGGGCGGCGCGGGAATGCTCGCCGGCGTGACGATATTCTCGGCCGAGCGCGCCGCGGACATCGCCGAACAGGGTGATACGCCCAAGCCGGTTCGCCGCGATCCTCAGAAGGAAGCGGCGGCGGGCGCGCCGGACGCCAACCAGCCCGGCGAGATGGACGCAACGGCGGCCGAGGCTATGGCCAACGCCGCCACCGAACCTCCGTCGGCGGAGGGAACGCTGGAAGCCATCGCCGAAGCGCCCGGGGCAGCGGTGGTCCCGACCCCCGAGGATCTCGCCGGGGCGGCAGCCGAACGCGCCGAGCGCGAGCGGCTCGAACAGATCGGGCGCAAGATCGCCGAGGCGATGAGCGAAGCGCAGGATGGTGCGCTCCAGCGCCACTTCATCCTCCACATGACCCCGGAGGGCCTGGTGATCGAGATCATCGACGCCGCCGACCAGCCGCTGTTCGCCTCGGCCTCGGCAAAACCCGCGGCGGTGCTGGAAACGCTGATGGACGTTCTGGTGCCGGTGCTCGAGACGACGCTGAACGGCATCGCCGTCGTCGGGCACACCGATGCGGTGCCCTTCGGCGGCGAAGGCTATTCCAACTGGGAGCTGAGCGCCGACCGCGCCAATGCCGCACGCCGCATGCTGGCGCGGCGCGGGCTGCCGGAGAACCGTGTGGTGCGGGTGACCGGAAAGGCGGCGGTCGAACCCCTAGTGCCCGACCCGAACGCGGCGCAGAACCGGCGTATCGCGATCACCCTGCTACGCGATTCCGCGCGTTAGCCCTCGCTTAACGGCCTCTGGGGATACTCAGGCCTGTACACGACATCAGAACGGTCAAGCGAGGAAAATTCATGAGCCTTTCGTCATCGCTCAACGCGGGCGTCGCCGGCCTGTCCGTCAATTCGACGCGACTCGCGGCAATCTCCGACAACATCGCGAACTCATCGACGAACGGCTACAGGCGGGCGAATGTCGAATTCGGTGCGCTTGTGACTCCCTCCGGGCCGAATTCCTACACCGCAGGCGGCGTCGCCGCGGCCACCTACCGCGACGTCGCCACCTCCGGCTCGCTGATCGCCACCAACAGCTCCACCGACATCTCGGTCTCGGGCCGCGGCATGCTGCCGGTCACGACGACCGAATCGGTCGAGCTCGCGGCGACCGAGCGCCCGTTCCAGATGGTCGCGACCGGCGCCTTTTCGCGAGACGAATCGGGATATCTCGTCAGCCGGAACGGCCTCACGCTGCTGGGCTGGCCCACAAACGCCGACGGCGAATTGCTCAATCCGGTCACGCGCGAAAGCCCGACCAGCCTGCAGCCGATCCAGATTTCGCCGTTCCTCACGGTCTCGGAGCCGACCACCCGGATGAGCATCGGCCTGAACCTGCCGGCGTCGGAAACCACCGCCGGCGCGGCTGGGGATCCGTTCTTCACCACGATCGAATATTTCGACAGCATCGGGCGTGGCAACCTGATGCGGGTCGAATTCACGCCGACGGTGCCGGCGACCGGCACCAGCAACCAGTGGCGCGTTTCGTTCTATGACAGCGCGACCAGCGCCACGGTGCCGGTGGCCGAACTGGACGTCGAATTCGACCCCAGCCGGGTCGGCCGGGGCTCGCTGCTGTCGGTCACACCCGTCGGCGGGGTCCCCTATGACCCGGTCACCGGCACAGCCACGGTCACGGTGGCGGACGGGCCGGTCGAGATATTCATGGGCTCGCCCAGCCTCGACGGCGGCCTGATCCAGCTCGAATCGCCCTTCGCGCCGATCAGCGTCTCGAAGAACGGTGCGCCCGCCGGCAATCTTGCGACCCTCCAGGTGAACGACCAGGGCCTGCTTCAGGCGGTCTACGACACCGGCCAGATCCGCAGCCTGTTCCAGATCCCCCTCGTCAATGTGCCCAACCCGAACGGGCTGACAGTCCTCGATGGACAGTCCTTCGCGCCATCGCCGGAATCCGGCAGCATCTACCTGTGGGATGCCAATACCGGCCCGGTCGGAACCGTCGTCGGCTTCTCGCTTCAGCAAAGCACCGTCGATGTCGCTCGCGAGTTGACCGACCTGATCCAGACCCAGCGGGCCTATTCCTCGAACGCAACCACCATACGAACTGTGGATGAAATGCTGCAGGAGACGACGAACCTGAAACGGTGACGCACGTCAACGTCGCAACCCGGACGAAATAGCCATGTCCATCTCGAGTGCTCTCCAGAACGCCCTGAGCGGACTGACCGCGACATCAAAGATGGCCGAGATCACCTCGGGCAACCTCGCCAATGCCCTGACGGACGGATACGGCCGGCAAACCGTGCTGCTCTCCTCGACCGTGATCGGGGGGTACGGGACAGGTGTGGCCGTGGCGGGCGTCCAGCGCGCATCGAGCCCCGAGTTGACCACCGCCCGCCGAGGCGCGGACGGCGATCTTGCGCGGGTTCAGGTGGAGTTCGGTGCGCTCGACCGGCTCGAGCGCAGCCTGGGGACGTCCGGCGGCGGCGACAGCCTCGCAGCGAGACTCACCGCCTTCGAAGGCGCGTTGCGCCAACTCGCCGAAACCCCGGAACTGGCGCCGCGCCAGTTCGCGGCGGCCAGCG
>DATHZU010000326.1:0-10775 GCA_035458445.1 Thermohalobaculum sp.
GCGCTCGGCCGCGAGGTCCGCCAGCGCCGCCAGGGCATGGGCGTTGGACACCACGCCCCCGAAGGCGAGCACGTCGCCGCAGAGTTCTCCCAGGTCGACGATGCCGGTCAATTCTGCCCCGCTCTTGCAGCAAGTTCACGCAAGCCTCATAACTGGCTCAATCCGCCGAAATTCCAAGGATAAACAGATGGACCCCTACTTCTGGTGGAGTTGTGTCTCGATTGCCGCGCTGCTGGGCCTGTCGGCCTTCTTCTCGGGCAGCGAGACCGCGCTTACCGCCGTCAACCGTGCGACAATGCACCAGCTCTCGGGCAAGGGCTCGAAGGGTGCGCGCATCGCGCTGCGACTGACCGAGGACAACGAACGTCTGATCGGCTCGATCCTGCTGGGCAACAACCTGGTCAACATCCTCGCGGCCAGCCTGGCCACGTCGCTGTTCACGGCCGCATTCGGCGAGGCCGGCGTCGCCTGGGCGACGCTGGTGATGACCTTCCTGGTGCTGGTCTTTGCCGAGGTGGCGCCCAAGACCTACGCCATCACCTTCCCGGAGAAAGCCGCGGTGCGCGTGGCGCCGATCGTCCAGGTTGTGGTCAGGCTGTTCTACCCGGTGGTGGCCGGGGTTCGGCTGCTGGTCCGCCTGGCGCTGTTGCTGGTGGGGGTCAAGACCGACCCGGACGCACATGTGCTTGCGCCGGTCGAGCAGATCAAGGGTACCATCGCGCTGCATGCCTCCGAGGGCGGCGTCGACAAGGCCGAGCGCGACCGGCTGCTGGCGGCGCTGGACCTGAAGGATCGGGACATCTCCGAGGTCATGCGCTATCGCCGCGACATCGCGTCGATCTCGGCCGACTCGCCGCCGGAGGAGATCATCGAGTTCTGCCTTGCCTCGCCGCATACGCGCATCCCGCTCTGGCGTGGTGAGCCGGAGAACATCGTCGGCGTGCTGCACGCCAAGGACCTGCTGCGCGCCGAGCACCGTCAGGTGCGGGATGCCAAAGATGGCAAGGCGCCGAAGCTGGACGTGATGGCGGTGGCGATGAGGCCCTGGTTCGTGCCCGACACGCGCACGCTTGACGACCAGTTGCGCGCCTTCCTGAAGCGGCGCCAGCACTTCGCACTGGTGGTCGATGAATACGGAACGCTGCAGGGGCTGATCACGCTGGAGGATATCCTCGAGGAGATCGTCGGCGACATCACCGACGAGCACGACGTCGAGGAGGCCGCGATCTCGCGCGAGCCGGACGGCTCGGTGGTGGTTCCCGGCGCGATGACCATCCGTGACCTGAACCGTGCCTGTGACTGGGGCCTGCCGGACGACGAGGCGACGACGGTCGCCGGGTTGATGATCCACGAGGCCCAGACGATACCGACCGAGGGCCAGGTCTTCGTCTTCCACGGGGTGCGGTTCGAGGTGCTCGAGCGCACCCGGCACCAGATCACCAGGCTGCGGCTGAAGCAAATGAACCGGGGCGCGCGGTGAAGGCGGTCTGGTACGAGGGTTTCGGACCGGCCGAAGATGTTCTGGTCCATGGCGAGATGGCCATGCCCGAGCCAGGGCCGGGCGAGGTGCTTATCCGCCTAAGGGCTTCGGGGGTGAACCCGTCGGACGTGAAGCTGCGCGCAGGCGCCCGTCCGGGCGCCACCATGGGCTGGCCCCGGATCGTGCCGCAATCGGACGGCGCCGGGGTGATCGAGACGGTGGGCGAGGGCGTCGCGCCCGGGCGGATCGGCCAGCGCGTCTGGATCTGGAACGGCCAGTGGCGCCGACCCTTCGGCACGGCAGCGGAATACATTGCGCTGCCGGCTGACCAGTCCGTGCCGCTTCCCGATGGCACCAGCTTTGCCGAGGCTGCCTGTTTCGGTATTCCGGCGATGACTGCCTGGGCGGCGGTACTCGGCGACGGGCCAGTCGCCGGCCAGACGGTGCTGGTGACCGGGGGCGCAGGGACCGTCGGGCGTTACGCCGTCCAGATGGCGCGGCTTGCCGGCGCGAGGGTGATCACCACGGTGTCCGGGCCGGAGAAGGCCGCCCATGCGGGCCCGGCGGATCATGTAATCAACTACCGCGAGGAGGATGTCGCGGAGCGGGTTCTCGAGATCACCGGCGGCGGTGGTGTCGAGCGCATCGTCGAAGTGGATTTCGGCGCGAATATCCCGGTCACCGAGAAGGTGATCGCCGAACGCGGCACGATAGCCGCCTATGCCAGCGCGGCGGCGATGACCCCGGCGATTCCGTTCTACCCGCTGATGTTCAGGAACACGCGGCTGTGGATGCTGATCGTTTACCTGCTCGATCCGCAAATGCGACGCAGGGGCGAGGCACAGCTGACCGAATGGCTCGAGCGTGGGGCGCTGACACACGCTGTGGCGAGCAGATTTCCGTTGGCCGAGACCGCCGCGGCCCATCGGGCTGTCGAGGCGGGCCAGAAGCTGGGTTCGGTCGTGGTGGAGATTTAGCGGGTCCCGGCAACGAAACCGGGCGCAGGTTCCTCGCAGAGTTTCGGCAAGATGGCGCGGCAGCGCCCCCGTAATCCGCGCGGGTTCTTTCAGCAGGCTGTCAGAGCAGCGTCTGGACGTTCACACCGAAGGTGATGGCGCCGATCAGCTTGCCGGTCTGCAGGTCCTTGATCGGGATCGAGACCTGGCTCTGGAACACGCCGGTGCTG
The DNA here is from genome assembly GCA_035458445.1 of Thermohalobaculum sp. GTDB lineage: Bacteria > Pseudomonadota > Alphaproteobacteria > Rhodobacterales > Rhodobacteraceae > Thermohalobaculum. The sequence goes on from DATHZU010000326.1 coordinate 2,667, forward strand.
TCGTCGAATTCCACGTCGGCAATATGCACGGCGCCGCCGCCGGAACCGTCGCCATAGGACTTCTGCCACTTGTCCTCGTCACCCTGCCAGTAATCCGAGGTGACGGCGCTCTGCGCCACGTTGAGGCCCTTGTTGTCCATGGCGAAGATTTCGTTGATGAAACCGGCGGTCGCAAGCTGCTTCTCCTGCAGGGTGATCGAGACGCCGCGCGACATCAGGTCCGAGATCAGCGGGCCGCCGCCGGCTTTCTCCTCGGCCCGCCACTGCTTGTCGAGGGCGTCGACCTCGTCCTGCGTCAGGTTCGCGTGGCGCTGGTTCTGAGCATTGACCGCCGCGACCAGCGCGGGGTCCTGCACCCATTTCATCAACTCGGTGGCGGCCAGTTCGGCCAGCAAGCTGCGGATGGCACCATCGCGACCCGGCGTGGACAGGATGTAGAGAATGACCAGGTCGTTCATCGAGTTCTCGAGCGTCGCGGCGCTGGACGTTACCAGCCTCACGGTCGCCGCGTCGGGGGTTCCGCCGGTCTCGATGGCAGTCAGCAGCGGGCGCTCGCTCTCCCAGACCGCCCAGGCCTTCTGCGTTTGCGTCAGAACCGTGTCGTTCGGTGGCTTGCGCACGCCGGCCTCGGGAAGCCCGTCGCGGAGCGCGGCCAGTGTCCGCTCGAAATAGCCCGACGCCGCCGCCAGGTCCGCACGATCGGTTGCGCCGACCGACAGCAGGCAAATCTCGGTGGCGATCGTCTGGATCAGCAGCCGCTGGCGCGCGGCCAGATTGATCGCGATGGCATCAACGAACAGCATCTCGTTTGGGTTCGAGTAGTGCCCCTGAATCTCGGAGGCGAGCAGGGCAGACTGCTCGACCAGCTTGTCGCTGGCGGTATATATCTGCGCCGCGTTCGTGGCGGCGTCGGCCCCTGCGATCAGGCCATCGACCGCGGCGGTAACGCGCCGCCACTCCTCGCCGACGGCATGAAGGATGCGCAGCGTCCTGCTGCGCTTCTCCGGCGTCGGCACGCTCAGCGCGCGGTCGCCGAACTCCAGGCCGTCCAGGATCACCTTGATCTCGACGCTTGTGTCGCGCAGTTCCCGGCGCGCCTGTTCGGCATCGATTCCTGCGTTCAGCCGGCACGCCGAGCCCGAGAGCTCCTCGAACAGCATGCCGAGCTTGCTCGACAGATTGACACGCGCCTTGGCTCCGTCATCGATTTCCTGGGCGTTGGCGCCCGCCGACGGGATCAGAATCGCCGAAAATGCAAGGAAAGCAGCGATGGACCAGCGGCCAATATGTGCCTCGGCGCGTACGAAGAACATTGGTGTGCCTTTCTCGTTGCTATCGCTCGCATTGACGCTGTTGGCGCAGCCGCGGATGGAATCCCAGGTCCGTCGACGGATCCATCTCCGGCTGCCCGGCAGCATCAGGCGTCGGGAGGCCGAATCCAGATCTCAACCCGGCGATTGATTCTCTTTTGGCTCTGTGTGTCGTTGCATGCCTCGGGTGCCAGCTCGCCATAGCCCTGCGCCTCGAATTTCAGTTTTCCGAGGCTGGGGCCGGCCAATGCGTCGAGTTCGGCGGCCACCTGCCTCGCGCGTTGTATTGCAAGGTTGAGATTTGCGTCAAAGGGGCCATCGCTGTCGGTGAAGCCGACAACCGCGACGCGGGTGCCTGCAGGCTCGAGCGCCAGGTATTCGGCCAGACGCCGGAGATCGGCGAGTCCGCGCTCGTCCAGCCTGGACGAGCCGGTTGCGAACCGGAAGGTCGCCGAGAGCCGGTTCCACTTGCGGCGTTCCTCGACCATCTTTTGGGCAAAGGTGAGTTCATAGGTGTCGATGGCGCTGTTCAGCATCGACCGGACCATCTCGTCAGGCAACTCACCCGTCTGCCGCTCGATCCCCAGGTCGACGAAACCCGACTTGGCGATGACGCCGTCGGCCGCCGGAGAGGTTGCGAAGTCGAGGAACTGCTGCACGGTCTCGGTCATCCCGTCCGCCCGCGCATACATGTAAAGGCGGCGATGCAGCGGATACTGCTCGGTCTTCGAGGCAAACGGCGTTGGCAGCGCAGCGATACCGCAGTTCAGCAGGAGCGACAGCGGCTTCGCGCCGCGCTGGAAGGCATAGCCGACATAGCCGATGCCGCCCGGATCGGCATTGACGGCGGCGGCCATCGCGTTGTCATCGGTGATGATCTTCGCCGCGGTCGACATCGGGGCACCGGTGAGCGCCAATTCGTCGAAGTAAAGGCGCGACGTGGTGCCGGCATCATAGGTGTAGAGTGTGATCGGCAGGTCCGGACCGCCGAGCTCGCTCCAGTTCCGGATAAGCCCCTGGTAGATCGCGGAGAGTTCCAGCTCGCGGATCTGCGTGACGGGGTTCGACGGGTTGACGATGATCGTCATCGGGTCGACGGCGACGATCCGTTCCTGGCGCACGTCCACCATGTTGCCGGCCCCCGATTCGCGCAGTTCGCGCGCCTCGGTGCGAAGTATCCGCCGGCTGCTGAGGCCGATGTTGGCCCGCTTCTCGAGCAGCGCCGAGAAGGCATCGTCCGAGATGGACGACTTCACAAGGAACGTTTCGAGCAGATTCCCGAAACCGCCATCTGCAACCAGTTCGGCGATCACGGAATTGGGCGTGGATCCGTTGCGAATATCGGCCTCGGCGCCCAGTTGGGATGCGTATCCGAGGATCAGCAGCGGCATCATGCCCTGACCCATCGTGCTCGACCCGGCGAACACAAGGTCCGCTTCCGCCTCGTCCGGTTTCGGGCAGGCTTCGCCCACGCAGACCAGCCGTTCGGCGCTGAGGCGCTGCCGGCCAAGAATGTTTTCCAGCACATAGAAGCCGTCGGAGAACTCGACGAGCCGTCCGCGGACTTCAACCGTTCCGTCATTCGAACGAAGGATGACGTCCTGCGCTTGCGCCGGGGCTGATCCAAAAACATACAACGAAAACACTGCCGCTAACGCGGCTCGAAAACCGGTACCTTTGGTCATAGGTCTGCCGCCTCCTGACACGAACTGGCGCCTCGTAACATTCACGAACACTCATACCAAAAGCGTCGCTTTGTCTATATTATAAGCGAGAATACTTTAATTCACAAGAATGAAGCACCTATGAGTACTTGCTTATTAGAAATGCTGAACAATTAACGAAATATTGCTACCTGCGCATGATCCATGCCGATGGCCGTTACTCGCTATGATTGAATTGGACGGCGGCAAACCCGCGATTTCGTGCCGCAATGGACAGCGCCGAGGCGAGGGCTTGTTCGGGGTTTGTGCAGGAGGCGTCGCCGCGGTAATCCGGGGCGGCGTCGACCTGGACTTCGAAGATGTCGTTGAACTGAACGGTATGCTCGCACGAATACGCGCCGGGTTTCAGTTCTGGCTCCTTGCGCTGCCAGTGCAGGTCGATCGAGATGTCTGGGTAGTGTCTCAGTTTGAAATCAGCCACCCTTGACGCGGGTATCGCGTCGACCCGGCGCTTCCTATATGGTGCCGGCACGAAAGGCCCGCTACACGCCCACCATCGTCCTTCTGACGGACGGCGTCGAGATTGGCCGGGCCGGGCAACCCGGTCTCGACGAGAAATGCACCCGCGCCGGGATCAAGGCCATCGCCGACCGGCTAGGCTTCTGACGGGAACCGACCCATGGCACAACTCGATTTCGAAGAAGGTCTCGAAAAGGCCAAGGTCGACCGGATGATGCGCAATGCGCAGCGCGCAACGGATTTCCTGAAGGCTCTCGCCCACGAGAGTCGCTTGATGATCCTCTGTGATCTTGCGTCCGGCGGCGAGCGCACGGTCACCGAACTCGAGAATTTTCTGGGACAACGCCAGGCGGCCGTCAGCCAGCAGCTCGCCCGGTTGCGCGTCGAAGGTCTTGTGGAGACCCGGCGCGACGGAAAGGCGATATACTACCGGCTGGCAGATGGCCGCGCGGCGAGGATACTGGAGGTCGTCTACAGCATGTTCTGCGCCGAGGACGCTGAAAAAGGCTGAACGGGACCGACGCACTTCTGTTGTCGAACGCGGGCGGAGCATCCTTTACATGATGGTCCCGGACACCAGCTGCCTGGCCTTCGTTTTTGGCGCAGTTGCGGGCGTGATGGCTGACCCAAGGCCTCAGACCTCGATGTGGTTCAGCGGCAGGGCGGTCCGGTACTGCACCTGTTTCAGCGCGAAGCTGGACTTGATGCTGGCGACGCCCGGAATGCGGGTGAGGTGGTTCTTGAGGAAGCGTTCGTAGCCGTCGAGGTCCGGCACCATGACGCGCAGCAGATAGTCGGCCTCGCCCGTCATCAGGTAGCATTCGACGACCTCGGAGCGCTGGCGGATCGCCTTCTCGAACTCCTGCAGCCGTTCCTCGGCCTGCTTCTCCAGCGTCACGCTGACGAAGACATTGACTGGCAGGCCGACCCCGCGCGCATCGAGCAAGGTCACGCGTTTGCGGATGATCCCCGATTCCTCCAGCATCTTCACCCGGCGAAGGCAGGGGGAGGGCGAAAGGCCGATCTGCTCGGCGAGCTCGACATTCGAGACCGAAGCGTCGTCCTGCAGCACCCTGAGGATCTTCAGGTCAATCGCATCGAGCTTGATCTGTGGCATGGCATGCTCCTGTCGCGCAGCGTTTTGGCAGGACGTATCAAGACCCTGCCTCCGATCCCGGCGGGCCGCAACCGGCAATCGCCGGGCGGGCGGATCGCGAGGCTTGCCAAATCGGGAAAGCCGGGGCCAACTGCGCCGTCTCCTGTCACCTCCCGCGGAGCTTCCGAATGAACGGTGCCGAAAGCCTTGTCCGAACGCTCCTGAAAAGCGGGGTCGATGTCTGCTTCACCAACCCCGGCACCTCCGAGATGCATTTCGTCGTGGCCCTCGACCAGGTGCCGGGGATGCGCTCGGTCCTGGTGCTGTTCGAAGGGGTCGCGTCGGGTGCCGCCGACGGGTACTACCGGATGGCCGGGCGGCCGGCCTCGACCCTGCTGCACCTCGGCCCGGGTCTTGGAAATGCGCTCGCCAATCTGCACAATGCCAAGAAGGCGGGTTCCGGCGTCGTCAATATCGTCGGCGAGCATGCCATCGCGCATATCGCGCTGGATGCGCCGCTGACCTCGGATATCGAGGGCATCGCCCGGCCGGTGTCGGGTTGGGTTCACACGTCGCGCGCAGCGACAGATATCGGCGCCGACGGGGCGCGTGCGGTCGCCGCGGCCAGCATCGCGCCGGGGCAGGTCGCGACCTTGATCCTGCCGGGCGATACCGCGTGGAACGAGGGCGGCTTGGTGGCCGAGCCTCTTCCGGTTCCAACGCGCAAGCCGGTATCGGGCGCGGCAATCGATGCGGCGGCAGCGGCGCTCGGCGGGCCGGACAGCCTGCTGTTGCTGGGCGGCGCGGCGCTGAACGAGGACTGCCTGCTGCTGGCCGGCCGGATCGCCGATGCGACGGGCTGTGAACTGCTGACCGAATGGTCGAACGCCAGGCTCGAGCGCGGCGCGGGTGTGGTTTCGGTGAAGCGCATCCCCTATCCGGTAGACCAGGCGCTCGAAATGCTCGCTCCATATCGCAGGATCGCGCTTGTGGGCGCGCGGCCGCCGGTCGCCTTCTTCGCCTACCCGGACAAGCCGGGCGTCCTGACCAGGCCGGGGGCCGAATTCGTCGACCTGGCCGATAGCGCAGCCGATATCAAGGGTACCCTGGAAGGCCTCGCGGCCGCTGTCGGCGCCGGATCGGACACCCCCTCGCGGGTCGCCCGGCCGCACCGGCCCGCGGTGCCGGAGGGGCCCGCGACCCCCGAAACCATTGCCTGCGTCCTCGGCGCCCTGATCCCCGAGGGCGCCATCATCGTCGACGAGTCGGTCACCACGGGCCGCGCGTTCTTTGCCGAGACCGCCGGTGCGCCGCGGCATTCCTGGCTCAACAACCGGGGCGGCTCGATCGGCTACGGCCTGCCGGTTGCGATCGGCGCCGCGATTGCGTGCGCCGACCGCAAGGTCATCGCCCTCGAAGGCGACGGCAGCGCGATGTACACGGTGCAGTCCCTCTGGACGATGGCGCGCGAGAAGCTCGACATTACGATCCTGGTCTTCGCCAACCGCAGCTACCGCATCCTTCACGGCGAGCTGGCCAATGTCGGCGCCGCCAATCCGGGACCGAGGGCGATCGACATGCTGACCCTGAACCGGCCTGTCCTCGACTGGGTCGATCTCGCCCGCGGCATGGGGGTCGAGGGCTGCCGCGTGTCGGACACCGGCGACCTGGCGCGCGCAATGGAAACCGGCCTGGCCACCGATGGTCCATATCTCGTCGAGATCGAGCTCTAGGAGCAGGCGGTCGAGGCCGGGGTCTCAGGCGTCCGCCGGTGGCGCCGCCAGCGAAGCCCGCTCGACGACCGCCGTCTCGAATTCGATACGCTCGCCCGGCTGATCGGACCCGACCATCCGCAGCAGGAGTTGCGCGGCGGCCCGCCCCATCCGCCGGTGCGGCACGCGGACCGTCGTGATCTCGGGTGTCGTTGCACTGGCCAGCTCGATATCGTCGAAGCCGACGACCGACAGGTCGCGCGGCGTTTCCAGCCCCAGGGCGCGCGCGCCGCGGATGGCTCCCGCCGCCTGCACGTCATTGCCGCAGATGATCGCCGTGGGCCGCGGCGATAGCGACAGCAACGTCTGCGCAATCGCGGCGCTGGCCTCGACCGAGTAGGCGGTCTCGGCGAGGTATGGCTCCTCCAGCTCCAGCCCGCGGCCATGCAGCGCCTCGCGCACGCCGGCGACGCGGTCGCTGGCGCGGTCGTTTCCGGCCGTGATGCCCGCGATCATGCCGATCCGGCGATGACCCCGGTCCAGCACCTGCTCGGCCATGCTGCGTGCGGCGGCGCGGTTGTCGAAGCCAACGCACGGATAGGGGCAATCGCCGCGGTAGCTCCAGACCAGCACGAACGGGGTGCCCCGGTCCTCGAGCAGCTTGTAGGTGGCCGGCGGGCGCGCTTCGCCGATGAGAACCACGCCGTCGACTCCGCGTGCCAGCAAGGTCCGGACCTGATCCGCTTCCCGCTCGGGGTCGTAATGCGACGTGGCGACCAGCAAGGTCACGCCGCGAGCTGACAGTTCATCCTGCAAGGCCTGAAGGCCCAGAGCGAAGATCGCGCTTTCCATCGTCGGGATCACCGCGCCCACGGTATTGGTGCGGTTCGAGGCCAGCGCGCGGGCGCTGAGATTCGGTGTGTAGCCGAGCTCTGCCACGACTTGCTCGACCCGGGCTCGCGTTTCCGGGCGGACGCGGTCCGGGGCGTTCAGGCACCGCGAGACGGTTGCCGTCGAGACCCCGGCGTGACGGGCGACGTCGTCAAGGGTCGGCAAGCCACTTGCACTCATGAACAGGTCCCACCCGCTGGATCGATGTCTCGACAATAGGCAATGCAAGCGCTTTCATCAACATGCAAGCGCTGCACGGGACTCAGTCGCCGCTTGCACCAGCGAAACCCGAAGGCACGCGCTGGTGCAATCGCCTTGGCGCGGCGCTGCTGGCTCGATCTTGAATGCCGCCCCAATCTGGCCTAGGCAGGATTTGGCAGAGCTTTTGAAACATCTGGGAGGAAATCATGAAAGCACGCTTCCTGAAGGCGTTGGCCACCACCGCCGTCCTGACCCTCGGGTCCGCATCGGTTGCGTCCGCCGCCGAGTGCATCGCGCCCGCAAACCCCGGCGGCGGCTGGGACTTCACCTGCCGCCAGATCGGCAAGATCCTGTTCGACATCGGCGCCGTCGATCAGCCGGTCCAGGTCACCAACATGGCGGGCGCCGGCGGTGGCCTGGCATTCAGCACCGTGGTGAACGAGCGCAATGACGACGCCGATCTGATCGTCGCCGCCTCGTCCGCAACCACGACGCGCCTGGCGCAGAACGCCTATGGCGGTGCCACCGCCGACCAGGTCCGCTTCGTCGGCGCCATCGGCGCCGATCCGGGCGTCATCGTCGTCGCCGCCAACAGCCCGTTGCAGAACCTTGGCGACATGGTCGACGCGATCAAGGCCGACCCCGGCTCGGTCGCCTTCGCCGGCGGCTCGGCGGCGGGCGGCTTCGACCACATGAAACCGCTGCAGGTCCTGAAG
>DATHZU010000327.1:0-3008 GCA_035458445.1 Thermohalobaculum sp.
GGGCGCTGGCTGTGGTCGCGCCGGGCGTCGCCCTGCGCCGCGCCCGCGACCGGGCGCGGTGGGGTGCGCTCACCGGCGGCTTCTACGACGGCGGCCGGTCCGGGCGGCGGGGCCTGCGCTCCTGGCTGCCCGGCGGGGGGAGCGCCGACCGGGACCTGATCCCGGAAATCCAGGACCTGCGCCAGGACACGCGCGGCCTGGCGCGCACCACGCCGATCGCGCGCGCGGCCCTCAATAGGGTCGCGACCCACGTCATCGGCGCCGGGCTGCACCTGCAACCGCAGATCGACCGGGAATTCCTCGCCCTCGACGACGCGGCGGCGGACGCCTGGGAGGCGGCGGCGGCGCGGGAGTTCGCGCTCTGGGCGCTCAGCCGCAACGCCGACGCGACCGGCCATCAGACCTTTTTCGGCCTACAGGACCTGGTGTTCCGGGGCGTGCTCGAATCCGGCGACGACTTCGTGGTCCGACGGCGCATTCCGCGCCCGGACAGCCCCTACGGGCTCGCCTTCCAGGTGTTCGAGGCGGACCAGGTCAGCAATCCGCAGGGCAAGATCGAAGGCCGGCCGCTCGGCAACGGCAACCGGCTCGCCGGCGGCGTCGAGACCGACCGCAACGGCCGGGCGGTCGCCTACTGGTTCGAACGCGACCATCCGGGATCGCTGACCATCGGCGGTCAGCGGCTCTGGTCGCGAGTCACGGCCTTCGGCCCCGGGTCGGGTCGTCTGGCGGTCAAGCACCTGTTCCACCGCCGGCGCATCGGCCAGTCCCGCGGCGAGCCGATGCTGGCGCCGGTGATCGAACCGCTGAAGCAGCTCGGCCGCTATACCGAGGCGGAGCTCTTCGCCGCGGTGATCGGGGCCATGGTCACCGTGGTCTACAAGTCCGGATCGGGCGGGCAGCTGCAGAACATCGACCCGGACGAGGCGGCGACATCGCAGGGCGAATCGGATCGGGACTACGAGATGGCGCCGGGCACGGTGATGGAGTTCTTCGCCGACGACGACATCCAGGTGCCGAGCGTCGGCCGTCCGAATTCGGCCTTCGATCCGTTCTTCGTCGCCGTGGTGCGCCAGATCGGCGCCGGCCTGGAGATTCCCTTCGAGGTCCTGATCCAGCATTTCACGGCCAGCTATTCGGCGAGCCGCGCGGCGCTGGAGGCCTTCTGGCAGGTCGTGCGCCGCCAGCGGGCGTGGTTCGCCGAGGACTTCTGCCAGTGGGCCTACGGCGAGTTCCTGGTCGAGGCGGTCGCGCTCGGCCGGCTGGAGGCGCCGGGGTTCTTCGCCGACCCGGCCCTGCGCCAGGCCTGGTCCGGCGCCGAGTGGATCGGCCCGGCGCGGCTGTCGATCGATCCCTTGAAGGAGAACCAGGCCGACGCCATCGCCGAGGACCGTGGCTGGAAAACGGCGGCCGAGATCACGCGCGAGAAAACCGGCGGCGACTGGGCGCGCAAGAACAAGCGCCGCGGGCGCGAGCAGGCGCTACGCATCGAGGCCGGTGTGGCCGCGTCCGCGCCCGCCGCCGAGCCGCAAACGATACCGGACGACGGCGACCGGCCCGAGGACGAAACGGAGGAGGCGTCATGAGCAGGCTGCCGCGGCGGGCGCTGGGTGCGGTCCTGGATCAACCCTGGGCGATCCGGCCGAGCGCCCTCAACAGCATCGTCGAGGTTGTCCAGCGCCACGGCGAGGGACCGGAGGCCCTGGCCGCCCGCCTGGGCCGGCCGCTGGAGAACACGGCCCGCGCGGAGCTGCGCGACGGTGTCGCGGTCATCCCGGTCACGGGCCCGATCTTCCCGCGCGCCAACCTCATGACCGAGCATTCGGGCGCCACCTCGCTGGCGCTGCTGGCCACGGATCTGACCGCGGCCCTGGAGAACGACAGGGTTGCCGCCGTGGTGCTCGATATCGACAGCCCCGGCGGCGTCGCCTTCGGCATCGGCGAGATGGCGGACATGATCGCGGCGGCCTCGAAGCCGGTGATCGCCTATGCCGGCGGCATGGCCGCCTCGGCGGCCTACTGGATCGCGAGTGCCGCCGACGAGATCGTCGCCCATCCGACGGCGCTTCTGGGCTCCATCGGCGTCGTGCAGGCGCTGCTGGTCCAGGAGCGGCCGGACAGCGAAGGCTTCCGCGAATTCGAGATCGTCTCCAGCAACGCGCCCAACAAGCGCCCGGACCCGCGCGAGGATGCGGGCCGGGAGGAGATCCGCCGGGTGCTCGACGCCCTCGAATCCGAGTTCGTGGCGGCGGTCGCGCGCGGCCGCGGCGTCGGTGCCGAGACCGTGCTGTCCGATTTCGGCCGCGGCGGCTTGCTGCCGGGCCGGGACCGCAACGGCGGCGCCGACGCGATTTCGGCCGGCATGGCCGACCGCCTGGGCACTCTTGAGGACGTTCTGGCCGGCCTTGCCGCCGGCGCCGTGGCCGACCGTGACGGCCGGCTGATCATCACCGTGAAGGAGACCAAGACCATGACGACGAAACTCACGGCGGCGAGCGTGGCCGCCGATCACCCCGAGGTCGCCGAGGCGCTGCGCAACGAGGGCCGCGAGGCGGGCTACAAGGACGGCTTCACCGCCGGGCAGGAGGACGGCCACAAACAGGGGGCCGCCGCCGGCGCGCAGGAGGCGCTGGAACGCGGCCGCCAGGCGGGCCTGGCGGAAGGGGCCACGGCCGAGCGCGCGCGCATCGCGGCGCTCACCGAGGCGTCGCTGCCGGGCTACGACAAGCTGCTTGCCGAGTGCATCGCCGACGGCAAATCGACCGCCGCCGACCTGGCGTTGAAGCAGCAGGCGGTGCTGAAGCGCACGCGCGCCGCGGCGATCGAGGGCGCGGCCGCCGACGAGGCGGCGCTTTCCGATCCGGCGAATCCGCTGCCAGCGCCCGCGCCGGCGCAGGCATCCGCGACCAAGGATCCGGCGGCCATCGCCGAGGAGGCGAGGGCCGTGATCGCCGAGGAGGCCAAGGCCGGGCGGACGCTCAGCACCGCCGAGGCGGTGCGGCGGGTGA
>DATHZU010000328.1:0-6127 GCA_035458445.1 Thermohalobaculum sp.
GGCTCGCCGCCGCCCTGCTCGGCCAGGCGCTTGTTGGCAGCGTACATGCCGTTGGTGATCAGGTTCAGCAGAACCCGCATGACATCCTGCGGGAAGCATTCGATCTCGCCGACATCTTCGCCCAGCACTTTCTTCATCTCGATGTTGAACTTCGGATTCTCGGCCCGCGCCCCATGATAGGCCAGGTTCAGCGCTTCCTCGGCGATCGGGTTCAGCGCCGCGGTCTGCTGCTCGGCCGGCCCCTCGCGCGAATGCAGCAGCATGTTCTTGACGATGCTGTCCGCCCGGCGCCCGTGTTGGTTTATCTTGCCGAGGTTCTCGCGCACCGTCGCCAGCAGGTCCTCGGCATCGTCGCGGGCCTCGTCGTCCAGCGCCTGGATCGGCGCCTCCAGGATATCCGCCAACTCCTCCAGCAACTCGTCCGACAGCTTGGCGAAGTTGTTGACGAAGTTCAGCGGGTTCTTGATCTCGTGCGCGATCCCGGCGGTGAGCTGCCCGAGGCTCGCCATCTTCTCGGCCTGCACCAGCCGGGCCTGTGCCTTCTGCAGGTCTGCCAGCGCCGCACGCGCCTCGTCGCGGGCCACCACCAGCGCCTCGCGGTTGGCCTTCTCCTCGGTAATGTCGAACAGCCAGATCAGCCGCGCCGGCTCGCCCTCCCAGTCCGCGCGCTCATAGGTCGACAGCGACCAGATATCGCTGCCGTCCATGCCGCGATACCTGACCTCGCGATTGACCACCCGGCCGTCGCGCTCGAACACCTCGCGCGCCCGCGCGCGCTCCTCCAGATCGGTCCAGAACCGCGAGCTTTCGACGCCCACGAGGTTTTCGCCCGGGCCGCGCAAGACTTCGGGGAAGCGCGCGTTGTGGAACAGGATGACGTTGTCGGATTCGCGGATCACGGCCACACCGATGGGGCTGTTTTCCAGGATTCCGCGCAGCCGCGTCTCGCTGTCGCGCGCCACCGTTTCGGCCCGCTTCAGCTCGGTGATGTCGAAATAGGTCAGCATCCGGCCGCCGTCCGGCATGGCGACGCACTGATAACTCAGCACCATGCCGTCGGCGCGGTGGAGTTCGGTCGGCGGAATCTCGCCCTGCTGCACCTGCTCGATGCGCTGCTCGATCCACGCATCCCAGTCTTCATCCGCGACGTCGTACCGTCCTGTGTAGCGATTGAACTCGATCAGTTCACGCATGCCGGGCCGGCTGTCGATCAACTCGTCCGTGAACCCCCAGATGCGCTTTTGCGCGTCGTTCACGATACGCGCCCGCAAGTCCGGACCCATCAGGATGACGCCGTAGTCGATGTTGTCCAGCACCACCTTGATCTCGGCCAGTGCTGCCTTCAGTGCCTCGTCGGCACGCTTGCGCTCGGTGATGTCGGTATAGGTGGCGACCAGTCCGCCGCCTTCGATCGGGTTGCCGACGATTTCGAGCACCGTGCCGTCGGGCCGGGTACGCTCGAACTTGTGCGGCAGGAACTTGCCCGCCAGCGCCAGTCGCTCGGCGACCTGTTGCTCGACGTCGCCCGGGCCGTACTCGCCGCGCTCGGCGTTGTAGCGGAAGGCATCCTCCATGCTGAAGCCGCGGCCGAAGCGGTCCTCGGGGAATTCCATCAGCTCGAAGAATTTCTTGTTGAACGCGACGGTCTGGAGATCCTTGTCGACCATGGTGATGCCCTGGCCCATGTTCTCCATGGTCGCCTCCAGGATGGCCGACTGCCTGCGGATTTCCGCCTCGCGGTTCTTCAGCTCGGTCACGTCGGTATGGATCGAGACGATGCCGCCGTCCGCTGTGCGGTGATCGGTCACCTGAAGCCAGCGGCCGCTCGTCAGTCGGTGTTCGCGCAACTTGCCAACCCCTTCCTGACGCTTCTTTGCGTTCGCCTCGACATACGCAACGGGATCGTCGGTCGCCTCGGGCAACAATCCACGCTCGGCTCCCTGGAGTAGTATGTCCTTGAATCGCGCGCCCGGCTGGACGATGTCCGCAAGGTCTTCGTAGTACTCGCGGTAGCGCGAGTTGCAGATGATCAGCCGGTCCTCGGCGTCCCACAAGGTAAATCCCGACGAGATTGCCTCGATGGCTTCCTCGAAGCGTTCGCGCGCGGCTCGCGCTTCCTGCTCGCTGGTCTTCAGTTCGGTGACATCGGTATAGATCGAGACCATCCCGCCATCCTTGGTGCGATGATCCCTGATCTGCAGCCACAACCCGTCGCTTAGCACATTCTCGCGGATCTGGCCGACCCCCTTGGCGCGTTTTGCCAGCAGCGCATCGAGGAAGCCCTCCGGGTCCTCCTTGGCTCCCGGAAACAGCCCGCGCTTGATAGTTGCCGCCAGCATATCGCGGAACGGCACACCGGGCGTGAAGACATCCTCCACCTCGGAGAAATACTCCCGGAACCGCGAGTTCCACAGCACCAGATGGTCCTTGGCGTCGAACAACGCGAAACCGGACGAGATCGCTTCGATGGCCTCCTCGAACCGCTCGCGCGCCGCCTGCGCCTCGGTCTCGCGGCGCTTCAGCTCGGTGATCTCGGTATAGACGGAAACCCGCCCGCCATCGGGCATCTGCCGCTCGTTCAGCAGAATCCAGTTGCCATTGGCCAGCTCCAGTTCCCACTCCGAGACCGGCTTGTCCCAGGCCTTGATCCGCGCTTTCACCCAGGCATCGACGCCGTCGGGATGTGGCTTGAACATGCCCAGATTGTAGCCGTCGCGGATCATGTCGAAGAACGGACGATCCTTGACGATGACCTTGCTCAGGTCGGCGCCCCCTGCCGCCTCGGTGAAGATCTCATGGTAGCGCTCGTTCCACAACTGAACCCTGTTCTCGGCATCGACCAGCAGCAGACCGTCCGAAATCGTCGCCAGCGCCGAGGTGAGCCGCGTCTCGGTCCGTTCGATCTCGGCACGCGCTTGCTTCATGTCGGAGATGTCGCGCACCGCGCCGACCATCCGGATCACGCGTCCATCCTTGTCGCGTACTCCGATGCCGCGATCCTGAATCCAACGGTAGCCGCCACTGGCACCCCGGACACGGTACTCGCACTCCAGCGCGTCGGTCTCGCCGCGGAAATGCTTCCGAATGGCACTGACATAGGTGTCGTAATCGTCCGAATGAACGCGCTCGGCCCACATCCCCGATGCACGGAGATCAAAATCGAAATCAAGGATCCGCTTCAGGTTATCCGAGACGTAAAGCTTGTCCTCGGCAACGTTCCAGTCGTAGATGCCATCCGCCGTCGCGCGGGTGACCAGCGCATGGCGCTCCTCGCTGGCCGCCAGCGCGGCATCTTTCTCGAACCGCTCGGTAATATCGCGGAGCGCGGCGACCATCCGGATGGCCTTTCCGTCGGCGTCACGCACTGACGTGCCGTGGTCCGAGACCCAGCGCCAGGCCCCGTCGGCGTCCTTCAGCCGGTATTCGCAACTCCAGAGCGGTTCTTCGCCCGAAAGATGCCGGTCCAGCATCGCACGGTAGTGGCCAATATCGTCGGCATGGATGATCTCGTCCCAGTTCCACGAACGGATGCCGTCGTCGCGCATTTCCCGCCCAAGCCACGCCCGCAGGCGTGGCGACGCGAAGAACCGCTCGTTCGCGATGTCCCATTCGTAGATCGCTTCCTCGGCGGCCTCCGAGACCAGGGCATAGCGCTCCTCGCTGACCTTCAGCGCCGCTTCCGCCCGGCGCTCGGCAGTGCAGTCGACAAAGCTGATCACTTGCCCGCCGGCGGCCGTGCGGCGGTAGCGGATACGCAGGATTTGGCCATCGGCCATCTCGCGCTCGACCTCGCGTTCACCCGCCCCGACAATCTCGGCCAGCCGGTCGGCGACTTGGGCCTCGATATCGCCGGGTCCGAAATCTCCGCGCTCGGCGTTGAACCTGAGCATGGCCTCCAGAGGCGTCCCCGGCTTGCACAGCTTCTTCGGATAGCGGCGCAATATCCGGAAGCTGCGGTTGCAGTGCACCAGGCAAGCCTCGGCGTCGAAGATGCCGATCCCGACATCGAGCTCTTCCAGCCCGTCGAGGACATGTGAATCCGGGTTACCCATACGCTCTCCAAACCTGGCTCGGCAGCAAACCGCGACGGCACGGAAATGTCAAAGAAACCCGGCGCGGGCGGAACTCAACTCCCCGCGACCAACGGGGCGGTCAGGCGGCGCAGCGTCGCCAGCACGCTCTGCGCGACGATCCTGCCGGTCTTGGGGTTATCGTCCGAGGGAATGTTGCGCATGGTCATCGTCGCCTCGCCGGCATCCGAGGTGATCGTCACCGTCTGCACGTTGCGGTCGACGCCCGGATCGGCCCACACCTCGACCTCGGTGCGATCGGGGCCGATGCCGGCCAGCGCCAGCGCCGCCGCGACATTGACATTCGCCGGAAATCCGCGCGCCGCCGCGCGGGCGGTGCCGTGAAACACTCGCAGCGCCTCGCCGAGGTTCGAGATATCGATGCCGTTCTCGACCAGATGCGGCGCGCCCGCCAGTCCCTTCGGAGGTTTCCGGGTCTCCAGCACGACGCGCGTGATCGCGCCCTCGGCCATTGCCCGCACGGTGTCCAGCCCGATCAACGCGCCTGTGGGCACGATGATACGGGCGCCGGTCTCGGCCGCACGCTCGGCCAGCTCCAGGTGGTCCAGCAGGGCCGCGGCCGAAAGCGGCAGGAAGATTCGGCCGCGCTCGACCGCCGGGACCGCCACCTCGGCGAACACCGCCGCCGGGGCGCATTCGACGACGATGTCGCCATGCTCGGCAAGCTCTGCCAGCGTCACCACCCGGGGTGGCACCGTCAGCCCGGACAGCCGGTCCGCCGCCCGCGCCCGGTCGCGGGCCGAAACCGCAGTCAGCTGAATGCCCGGCACCGCGCCCGCATCGACGGCGCGGGCAACGCGCAGCCCAATCGCGCCGAGACCGGCGATGGCGAGGGTCAGGTCGGTCATGCCTCCTCCGTTACAGGCTTGTCCGTCACAACAGCGTCCGGCGCAACATGTCGAGGCCGATCACCAGGAGCGCGATCAGGAAGATGCGGCGGAACCGTTCCTCCGAGATATGGTGGCGATATCGCTGCCCCAACACAAGCCCCAGTGCGGTCGGCACCAGCGCCGTCAGCGACATCAGCACCAGGTCCTGGGTCAGCAGACTGCGCCCCAGCAGCGAGGTGCCCAGCGCGAGGGTGATGCTGACAAAGGTGATCCCCAGCGCCTGCACGAACATGTGCCGGTTCAGCCCCAGGGTCTGCAGGTACAGGATGCCCGGCACGATCATGATGCCGGTCATGCCGAACATCACGCCACCCATCCCGCCCATCAGTGGCGACATCCAGGGCTCGCGCTTGCCCGGTGGCGGCAGTTTCGCCCGCAGCATGGTCACCGCGCAATAGGTGCACAGCGTCACCCCCAGCAGCAGAACCATGGTCTCGCTCTTCGCGCCGGCCAGCACGCCGACGCCGAACCAGATTCCCAGGGCGGCGGCCGCGAGAAAGCTCCACAGACGCCGCAGCAGCGTGCCGAAGGCGGGTCCGGCCAACGCCTGGTAAGTGTTGGTAGCGAGGCCCGGGATCAGCATGATCGTCAGCGCCTCGCGCACCCCCAGCGTCGAGCCCAGAAACGCCAGCGCCACGACCGGCAGCCCCATGCCGATGACACCCTTGATGAACCCGGCCAGCAGGAACGTGGCCACGACCATCGCGACGATCTGGGGATCCCACATCCCTGTATTCTCCGGGTAAAAGGGCCTGCCCGGATCAGGCGGCCCGGGTCTCGCGCAGGGCCTTCCAGCCAAGATATAGGCCGGTGGCGGTGCAGATCGCCCCCAGAACTGGCCGGAAGCCGCCACCCATCATCACCAGCGGCAGCGTCACCGCGATCAGCAACAGCGGAATGAAGAAGCGCGACCACCTGCGCCCGGCGCTGCGGGCCGATTGGTACCAGGGAAAGCATGCCGAGAACAGCGCAACCGTCAGGAAGAACAGCGCCCAGGGACGGGTCACGAAGGGCGTCAGATCGCCCGACAGGGCCATCGACCGGCTGAGGTTCAACTCGGCGATGTTTCCCAGCACCACCCCCAGGATCAGCGGCGCCAGCGGGAAGCCGAAATGGCGCATGACGAAACCCACGACGCCGAACCAG
>DATHZU010000329.1:0-8676 GCA_035458445.1 Thermohalobaculum sp.
GTCATAAGCCCGTGCCACGGCCTGGGATTCGTCGTGCAGATAGGGGAAGGGGAAGCCATTCGCCAGCGCGAATTTCTTCATGTTGTCAAAGCTGTCCGCGGGATAGTTAACAGCGTCGTTGGTGCAGATCGCAGCCACGCCGATGCCGATCTCCTGCAAGGCGCCGGCATCGCGGACGATCCGGTCGATCACCGCGACTACGTAGGGGCAGTGATTGCAGATGAACATGATCAGCGTGCCCTTCGGCCCCCGGATGTCCGCCAGCGAATAGGCCCTGCCATCGGTCGCGGGCAGGGTGAAATCGGGGGCCTTCCAGCCAAATTCGCAAATCGGAGTCTCGGCGGCCATGATCTGCCCTCGCGTTCCTGTCGTCACGGGCAAGCATAGTCGAAGAATCCGCCGTCCGGAACCGCCCGGTTCGCCGCTCTTGCAGACGGCGCCAAAATTTCCCATTTGATTGCCGGCGCGGAGAAGCGCATGGAATTGCGCGAGCAACGCATGACGGATTTCGCGATTCGATGACGCCCGGAGACACTGCGAAAGCATGAGCACCCTACGTGGCGCCGAGGAACGCACTTCCCGTCCTGTGGCGGCCGTCGGCATGCGCGCGGCCCAGGCACAGGACCTCGATGCGCTGCTGGCCATCGAGCAGGCAGCCTTCGCGACCGACCGGATCAGCCGCCGCAGCTTCCGCCACTTTCTGACCTCGCCGCGCGCCATCCTGCGGGTGGCCGAGGCGGACGGCCAGATCGCCGGCTATCACCTCATCCTTTCCCGACGCGGCACCGCCGCGGCGCGGCTCTATTCCCTGGCGGTCGATCCCTCGCGGCGGCAGGCGGGAATCGGCGCCGCGTTGCTGAGCGATGCCGAGGCCGCGGCCTACGACACCGACCGGGCCCTGTTGCGGCTCGAGGTCGGCGCCGGCAACGATGCGGCCCTCGCGCTCTACCGCCGGGCCGGGTACCGGCAGGTTGCACGGCTGCCAGGCTATTACGAGGACGGCAGCGACGGCATCCGCATGGAAAAGCCGCTGCGCGAGCGCAGCCCGCGCACGCCCGCCGCGCCCTATTACGAGCAGACCACCGATTTCACCTGCGGCCCCGCCTGCCTGATCATGGCGCTGGGTGCGCGGCGGCCCGGCTATCCGGCGAGCCCGATCGAGGAGGTCCGGCTGTGGCGCCGCGCCACCACGATCTTCCTGACGGCCGGAATCGGGGGCTGCGATCCCTTCGGGCTGGCGGTGACGCTGGCGGAGGAAGGCCTGGCGCCCGAGATCTTCGTCACCGAGGCCGGACCGCTGATGCTGCAGACGGTGAGGAATGCCGAGAAGCGCAAGGTCATGACGCTGGCGCATCTCGATTTTCATTTGCGTGCCAACGCACTCGGAATACCGGTGCGGCTGCGCAAGCTGGAGATCGCGGAACTGGCCGCGCGGCTGTCCGGGGGCGCGCTGGCGCTGCTGCTGGTCTCGGGCAACCGCATGTTCGGCAAGCGCGTGCCACACTGGGTGCTGGCCCATGGCGCCGACGGCCACCACGTGTTCCTGCACGACCCCTGGGTCGAGGACAAGGCTTACGAGAGCGCAACCGACGCCGCCGATATCCCGGCACCCCATGCCGAACTCGACCGGATGTGGCGGTGGGGTACCACCCGGCTTCGCGCGGCGGTGCTGATTCCGCCCGCTTCCCCTATCGAGGACTCCGAGACGACATGAATGGATGGCTGCTGCTGGCCGAGGATCTCGGCGACCTGGAAAGCCTCGGCGCACCTTACCGCATGGCGACCGTGCGCGATTACATCTCGCGCCCGGGCGTCTTCCAGCGGGACGCCTCGAAGATCATCAATCTGGGCCGCTCGTATGACTACCAGAGCGCGGGCTACTACGCCTCGCTGCTGGCCGAAGCGCGCGGCCACCGGGTGATCCCTTCGGTCGAGACGATTCTCGACCTCTCGGCCCGCGAAGGCCATTCGCGCGCCATCCCCGAGCTCGAGGACCAGTTGAACCGCGAGCTCGCCAAGGCGGGGGGCGAACGCCCCGACCGGGTGATGGTCTGCTTCGGCAAGTCGGACAATCCCGCCTGCGCCGGCTTCGGCCGGCTGCTGTTCGACTGGTTCCGCGCCCCGGCGATCCTGTGCACGCTGAGCACCGACGCGGCGTCGGGCTGGACCCGCATCACCCGTCTGGCGCTGCGCCCCCATGCCCGGCTGACCGCCCCCGAAAAGGCGTTCTTCGCCTCGGCGCTGGAAGCGCACACCCGGCGCGCCTGGCGGTCGTCGAAGCAGCGCGCGCCGCTGCGCTATTCGATCGGGGTGCTGTTCGACCCGGACGAGAAGCTGCCGCCGTCGGGTCAGGCGACGCTCAAGCACTGGGCGCGGCAGGCCGAGAAGGTGGGCGTCGAGGTCGAGCCGATCCGCAGGCGCGACCTGCCCCGGCTGGCCGAGTTCGATGCGCTGTTCATCCGCGAGACCACCTCGATCCGCAACCACACCTACCGGTTCGCCCAGCGTGCCCGGGCCGAGGGGATGCCGGTGATCGACGACACGGTCTCGATGATCCGCTGCACCAACAAGGTCTATCTGTGGGAGCGGCTGACCCAGGCCGGACTGCCGACGCCCGAAACCCTGGTGCTGCGGCCGAATGCCAACCTGGCCGAGGTCGGCGACCGGCTGGGATTTCCGGTGGTGGTGAAGATTCCCGACGGCTCGTTCGGCCGCGGCGTGCGCAAGGCCGCCGACCTAGCCGAGCTGAAGGCCTTGACCGCCGCCTTCGCCAAGGAAAGCGACCTGCTGCTGGCGCAGAAGTTCATCCCCACCAGCTATGACTGGCGCATCGGCGTTCTGGACAACCAGCCCCTGTTCGCCTGCCAGTACCAGATGGCCAAGGGTCACTGGCAGATCGTCCAGCACCGCACCGACGGCCGAGCCGTCGAGGGCGGCTTCCTGACGGTCGCGCTGGACGCCGCACCGCCTGAGGTCGTCGACATCGCCGTCCGGGCCGCCGGGCTGATCGGCGACGGGCTCTACGGGGTCGACATCAAGGAGACGCCGGACGGGCCGGTCGTCATCGAGATCAATGACAACCCGAACCTCGACCATGGAGTCGAGGACGCCAGGGACGGCGCCGAGATCTGGCCACGGCTGACCCGATGGTTCACCGACCGGATCGGGCGCTAGCCTTTCTTCAGGGCTTCTATTGCGTCGTTGATGGCGGTTTTGGCGGTGTCGAGCAGCTTCGAGCGAAGGTAGAACTTCCACGCCGGCCAAAGATAGGTTCGCGCGATCAAGCGCTTGGTGAAGCTCAGATCCTTGGTCATGCCGTCGCGGACGCCCTTGTAGACGCGGTCGACGCGGTTCTCGATGGCGACTTCCAGATCCGCATAACCTTTGCACTTCATGCCACTCCAACACGGGAGCGGCAGGTTCTTGTCCAGGCCGCCGACCAGCGGGATGATCTGCATGTGGTCGGCCCTGTCCTTGCTCAGGCTCCTGAAGGCCGGGTTGTCCCTTGCGTTCTGCGAGGTCGCGGCGGCGTTGAAGATCGGATTGCCCTCCGCGCCTACGGGCAGCACGAACCAGTCGCGCAGAAAGCGCTGGCAGTTCGCCCGGCCCAGCAGGAAATCGTGGCGGCGCAGGTCCTCGCCGAAGAACCCAAGGAACCCCCCCAACCCACCGCTGGCAATCGCCTCCTGCCCGCGCTTGCTGCCACGGCTCGGCGCCACCAGGAACCGGCTGTAGACGTCGCCCGCCTCGGCCAGCGACAGGTCGATCTGGTTGAAGCGCGACTGCTGCTTGTAGGCGGCGAACAAGCGCTTCACGATTGCGGGCAGGCTGGCCTCGGGCATGTCGAAGGGTGCGCCCGCGTCCGAGAACGGGTCGATCATCACGATGGCGCGCTGGGACTTGTTGCCCTCGCGCGGGTTCTTTCCGGCGCTGCCCGAGAGGAAGCTGCGGGCGATCTCGAAGGGCTCGTTGTTCATCGCGCCGCCGTCGACGGAATAGAACTTGTGCGTGTCCTTTGCGCCTGACGGCCAGGGCTGAGCGTAGATGTGTTCGCCCTTCGAGTTCATGTAAGCATAGCGGTATTCGTAATCGGTCCGTTGCCGCTCGATCTGGCGCGGAGCCAGCGCCAGCGGAAAGGCACCGGTTGCCAGGGCGGACACACCGAGGCTATTCCAACCGGAATCCTCTGGCGAGGCGGCGCAGCCAAGGGGAATCACGTCCGGCGACACCGCACCCTTCGCAATTTCCTTGAGAACCGGCACGCCGAAGCGGATGTCGTCGCGGTGCAGGACCATCTCGTGATACAGCTTTGTCTGACCCGAGAAACGCACGCCGTAAGGAACGCCCGACAGGTTGGTCAGCGTCAGCACCACCTGGAACGGATCGTCGAGCCAAGCCCGCCGCGACGCCTGCGACGCGCTGCCCTGGAATTCCAGCACATCCTTAATGATGGCGTCCAGCGACTGGCAGTTGAGAAGCGACCCGACCGGCTGCCCCTCCTTCAGGTCGTCGGTGGTCAGTAGATTCTCGATATCGATGCTCTTGACCCAGGCTTTGTAGAACGGGTTTTTCTCGCCGTCCCGGTTGTGATGCTCCTCGGTGATATGCGGAAAGTCCTTGCGGCAGGCGACAGCGGCTATTGCGGCGTTCATGCCGCCGGCCGAAGCGCCGGTCATTATCTTCAGCTTGACCTCGTGCATTGGAACATCCTCGCCCGCCGCCTTGGCGGCATGCCAAGCGTCCAGCGCCTGGAACAGGAAGTCCATCACGCCTGCGGTGTAGGCACCCGCCGAGATGGCGCCAGCGAGGACAAGGCCAAGCTCGAACAGCTCGGGCTTATCGATCGGACGGTCTTTGGGAAACCAAGCATCGTACTCCGCCGTGGTGACCGAGGCGAAGGGCTTGGGTTCATTGGTCTGAAAGTTCATGAGCGGGTACTCCTAACAATATTTTTTAATGCCGGGACTGGTTACGAATGACGGGGCCGCGAAAGCCAAGCAACCGGCGGTCAGCCAGTGTCCGGACCATCATCCGGCTCGTCGACCCAAGTGAAGTTCGCTGGCAGCTTCGGGACGTAGCCCAGCCTTGGGTCGTCCATACGCTGCTTGACCGAGTAATGGACCTTCGAGCCTTCGGGGACCTCGCGCACCACGGGTTGCCAGAGCTTCCAGAAACCCGCCCGGGACTCGTGCATCTGCCCCAGCGGATTGCAGGGCAGCCGGTCGCGCCAGCCTTCGCGCATGCGCAGCCCTGCTTCGGACTCGGCCTTGCCGACCAGCCAGGCCATCGCGATGTCCGGCAGGCCGCGCTCGGCGTATCCGCCGCCGATGTCGGAATGCACCCCGGCGAACCATACCTGCTCCATCTTCTGGTTCGGCGGGCTCCTGGATTCGTCCCACAGGCTCAAGGGAAACTTCTTGCGTTTCTCGTCGATCGCGGCCGCCTGAAAGGCGTATTTGACGTCTGCGTTCAGGATGTTGCTGCTGAACTGCCTGCCGAAGAAGTGCCCGAGCGACGCGACCGTGTCCCAGACCCCGAGGAAATGCGTGCTGCAGTTATGGCAATAGGTCTGCCGGAAGCCGTTGATGACGTCCGGGCGTCTCTCGTTGAAGTAGAGCTTGGTCACGTAGGGAATGAGATTCCGGCTGCCCTTTTGCAGCACACCCATCTTGTGCACGTAGTCGGCCAGCACGCGCGCCTGGAAGGCGCCGCGGCTGAATCCGAAGATGTAAAGATTGTCGCCGGGGACATGGGTGTTCATCAGGTATTCGTAGGCATCCTCGAGGTTCTCGACCAACCCGAGGCCGAAGGCCTGTCCCAATACCGTGCCCACACGGCGGCCGATCTTGCGGCCGAGATAGCTGAAGGTGCCGACCCCGGGGTCGTAAAAGGCGACCTGCTTCCCGTCGCGCACGATCTCCTGAAAGGTCCGGACGACGTTGGTGTTGGTATCGCCGTACTCGTTGCCGGTGCCGTCGTAACAGATGACTATATTTCTGTTGGAACCTGGATCTCTTGCCATGAATCGTCTCCCCGTAATCTATGCTACCCACGAAGATACCGCAGCGACGTGATTCCCGCAAAGCGGGAAGCTGTAGGCGGCGAGGCACGATGGCGTCCCGGATGGGGCGCTGGCCTGCCACCGCACGGGCGAAAGGACGGTTCGAATGACCAAGATCAACATCCAGTTCACCCTTTTCTCGGCGTTCTACTCGCCGCTGATCTCGGCGATGTCCGGCGGGTTCCTGAAGGCCGAGGGGCTGGAGCCCGAATGGTCGGTCTCGCCGCCTGGCGTCTCGGCGCTGGAGGCGGTGGCGGCCGGCGAGGTGCATGTAGCGCAATCGGCGCTGAGCCAGGGCTTCACCACGCTGGCGAACGGCGAGACGCCAAAGACCGTGCATTTCGCCCAGGTGAACGAGATGGACGGCTTCTTCCTGACCGGGCGCGACCCGGACCCGGACTTCGACTGGAAGAAGCTGGAGGGCGCCGAGGTCGTGATGTTCAAGGGCGGCCAGCCGCTGGCCATGTTCAAGTATGCCTGCCACAAGGCCGGCATCGACTTCGACAGGATCAGACAGGTCAATCCCGGCGGCGCCGCCGATATCGACCGGGCCTTCCGCGAGGGACAGGGCCAGTATGTCCAGCAGCAGGGGCCGTTCCCGCAGCAGCTCGAGGCCGACGGTATCGGACATGTCGTCGCCCAGGTCGGCCCGCTGATCGGCCGCTGCGGGTTTTCCAGCCTGGCGGCGACGCGCGAATGGCTGCAGACCGACATGGCGAAGGCCTTCACCCGGGCCTACATCAAGACCCGGCGCTACATGAACGAGACCCCGGCGGCCCAGATCGCCCGCGCCGAGCGCGGCTATTTCCCGAAGATCGACGAGGCCGTGCTGGCGAAATGCATCGCCGCCTACCAGAAGCTCGGCTGCTGGACCCCGCATATCGAGATCACCCGCCCCGCCTACGAGGTGACGCTGGACGTGTTCGAACATTTCGGAACCCTGAAGGAGCGGTACCCCTACGAGCTCGTTTGCTGCGATCCGCCGAGGTGTCGTGAATAGGTTCGATCCAGCTCGCGCGGTAGACCTATCGCACGGCTGCAATGGATGGCGACCCCGGCAGGATTCGAACCTGCGACCATCGGCTTAGAAGGCCGGTGCTCTATCCGGCTGAGCTACGGGGCCGTGGCCGCCTGAATACAGCGCCCGCCGGGGCCTTGCAACGGCACCCTTCGGCAGCGGGCGGTTCCGCCTCTTGCCGCCCCTGCCCTGCCGCCGTAAGAACGCCCTGACGAGGAACACGCCCGGAGCATGACGCATGCCTGAACTCAGCTACCGTGAACCCGAACCGAAGGTCATTCCCGGTGTCAGGGACGACTGGGAGATCGTGATCGGCATGGAGGTTCATGCCCAGGTCGCCAGCACGGCGAAGCTGTTCTCGGGCGGCTCGACCCGGTTCGGGGCCGAGCCGAACACCAATGTGGCGCTGGTCGATGCGGCGATGCCGGGGATGCTGCCGGTGATCAACGAGTACTGCGTCGAGCAGGCGGTGCGCACCGGGCTGGGCCTGAAGGCGCAGATCAACCGCCGCTCGGTCTTCGACCGCAAGAACTACTTCTATCCGGACCTGCCGCAGGGTTACCAGATCAGCCAGTTCAAGCATCCGGTCGTCGGCGAGGGCGAGGTTCTGGTCGACATCGCCCCCGGCGTCGCCCGCAAGGTGCGTATCGAGCGCATCCACCTGGAGCAGGATGCCGGCAAGTCGATCCACGACATGGACCCGGAACTGAGTTTCGTCGACCTGAACCGCACCGGCGTCGCGCTGATGGAGATCGTCTCGCGGCCCGATATCCGGGGGCCGGAGGAAGCGGCGGAATACGTGCGCAAGCTGCGCCAGATCCTGCGCTACCTCGGCACCTGCGACGGCAACATGCAGGAGGGCTCGCTGCGGGCGGATGTGAACGTCTCGGTCTGCAAGCCGGGGGCCTACGAGAAATACCGCGAGACCGGCGATTTCGGCCATCTGGGCACCCGCTGCGAGATCAAGAACATGAACTCGATGCGGTTCATCCAGCAGGCCATCGAGTACGAGGCCCGGCGCCAGATCGCCCTGATCGAGGACGGCGGGACGGTCGACCAGGAGACGCGGCTCTATGACCCCAACAAGGGCGAGACGCGCTCGATGCGCTCGAAGGAGGAGGCGCACGACTACCGCTACTTCCCCGACCCCGACCTGCTGCCCCTCGAGATCGAGCAGGCCTGGATCGACCGGATCGCAGGCACACTGCCGGAGCTGCCGGACGAGAAGAAGGCGCGGTTCGTCAGCACCTACGGGATCACGGAATACGATGCCGGCGTGCTGGTGGCGGACCGGGCGAACGCCGATTTCTACGAGGACGTCGCCAGCGGCCGCGATGGCAAGCAGGCGGCGAACTGGGTGATCAACGAATTGTTCGGACGGCTGAACAAGGAGGGTCACGGGATCGAAGAAAGCCCGGTCAGCGCGGCGCAGCTGGGCGGCATCATCGACCTGATCGCCAAGGGAGACATTTCCGGCAAGATCGCCAAGGACCTGTTCGAGATCGTCTACACGGAAGGCGGCGATCCGGCCGAAATCGTCGAGGCCCGCGGTATGAAGCAGGTCACCGACACCGGCGCCATCGAGGCGGCGGTGGAC
>DATHZU010000330.1:0-15178 GCA_035458445.1 Thermohalobaculum sp.
CCTGAACAGGCTGCTCAAGGCGGCCTCCGCCCCCTCGAGGGTCACCGGCGCGTGCTGACTCGGGTCGACGACGATGGGGTTCGGTCTGGTTCTCGCCATGCGGTGAATATCTCAGGCCGTGAGTCAGCGCCCGGTGATGGCGATGTCGCGATCTTGGCAACGACCGTGGCGCCGATCAACCGAAAACGTCTTATCGAACCTGCACGCGCCGCGCCCGCCATATTGCGCCAATGGGCAGACAATGGTCGGTCCTCCGAGCCCATCCTACCCCAATATCCCCGGCGGCCGCAGCCGGTGCTCGCGGGCGCAATCCAGCGCGATGTCGTAGCCCGCATCGGCGTGGCGCATTACCCCCGTCGCCGGATCGTTCCCGAGCACCCGCTGGGTCCGCTTCGCCGCGGCGTCGCTGCCGTCGAGGGCGATCGCCATGCCGCATTGCTGCAAGACGGCTATTCCGAAGCCGCCATCGCGACTTCAAAACAGCACCCCTTGCAACCAGGTGGCAATCCCGGGCATCAGCCAGATCAGCGCCACGCCGACCGCCTGCAGGGCGATAAACGGGGCGACGCCGGCATAGATATGGCCAGTGGTCACTTCCTTCGGCGCAGCGCCGCGCAGGTAGAACAGCGAGAAGCCGAACGGCGGGGTCAGGAACGAGGTTTGCAGGTTGATGGCGATCAGGATCGCCAACCAGACGGGATCGTGCCCCATCAGGATCAGCACCGGCGCGATCAGCGGCAGCACGATCACGGTGATCTCGACAAAGTCCATGAAGAAGCCAAGCACGAAGATCAGCAGCATCGAGAAAATCAGCGCCCCCGTCGGCCCGCCCGGCATGGCGGTCAGGATTTCCTCGATCCGCTCGCCGCCACCGAGCCCGACGAAGACCAGAGAGAACACGCTGGCGGTCAGGATGGTGGCGAAGATCATCGCGGTGACGGTCATGGTCGAGGTCAGAGCGGGCTTCAGCACCCCCTCGGCGAAGCCGCGCCGGATCGCCGCCGCCAGTGCGACGAAGCCGAGGATCGCGAGGCCGGCATAGGCCGCGCCGAGGCTCCAATCGAGCGCGCCGGAATCCTGGCGCTGCAGCCGCACCGGCGCCGCGCCGGCGCTGACCGCCAGCCCCAGGATCGCCGCCGCCCCCGCCAGGATCAGCCACGCCGACGCGCCGAGGCGCAGGCCCGCCATCAAGAGCGCGCCGACGGCACCGACCGAGGCGGCCTCGGTGGGTGTCGCGACACCGCCCAGGATCGCACCCAGAACCGCGACGATCAGCAGGACCGGTGGCAGGATCACTGCGGCGATGGCGCCGGCCGAGGGCGGATCCTCGAGCAGGCGCATCGCCGGGGCGCAGCTGGGTTGCAGCCAGGCGCGCAGCGCGATGTAGGCGATGTAGATCGCCACCAGCAGCAGCCCGGGCAACAGCGCGGCGGCGAAGACCTGGCCGACCGAGATGGTCTCGATGGTGAACTTTCCTTGCGCGAACTGGGCCTGCTGGTAGGCGTTCGAAATCACGTCGGAGAGGATGATCAGAAGCGTCGAGGGCGGGATGATCTGCCCCAGCGTCCCGGCGGTGCAGACCAACCCCGAGGCCAGCCGGGGGTCGTAGCCGTTCCTCAGCATGGTCGGGAGCGCGATCAGCCCCATGGCGATCACGGTCGCGCCGACGATGCCCGTGGACGCCGCCAGAAGCGCACCGACCAGCACGACCGAAATGCCGAGGCCGCCTCGCAATCGGCCGAACAATCGGCCCATGGTCTGAAGCAGGTCTTCAGCGATCTTGCTCTTCTCCAGCACCACACCCATGAAAACGAAGAGCGGGATCGCGATCAGCACCTCATTGGTGAGCAATCCGAAGACCCGCTGCCCCAGCGCCCCCATCAGGCTGATGTCGAAGCTGCCGGTAGCCCAGCCGACGAGCGCGAAGGCGGTGGCGATGCCGGCGATCGTGAACGAGACCGGGTAGCCGAGCAGGATGCCGCCGATCAGCGCCGCGATCATGATGAGGTCGAGGGGCATGCTAGGGGTCCGAACCAGACGCTTCGAACCCCATTCCGTCATTGCCCGGCTTGACCGGGACATCCAGAAAGACGCTCGGGCCTGCTTGGTTGTCCTGCCCGGTCGCGCCGGCCAATGACGGAGTCCTGGGATGCGCCGCTGTCATCGGGTGGGATCCGAGCGCAGCCGGACCAGGTCGCGCGTCAGGCAGGCGGCGGCCTGGATCAGGATCAGCACGCAGAAGGCCGGGATCAGCGATTTCAGCAAGAACGAGGCCGGGATTCCGCCAACCGAGATCGGCCCCTCCATCACCGCCCAGGAATTCCTGACCGAGGGCCAGGAATAGATCAGCAGCACGATCATCGACGGCATCAGCAGGAAAAGGTTTCCGAAGATGTCCGTCAGCCGCCGGCCACGCTCGCTCAGCTTGGCATAGAAAATGTCGACCCGCACGTGCTCGTCCACCAGAAGCGTGTAACCCGCGCCCAGCATGAACAGGGCGCCGTGCAGGTAGAGGACGGATTCGTTCAGCCAGATGAAGCTGACCCCGAAGACGTAGCGCAGGAGCACGATGCCGAATTGCAGCAGCACCATCGCCAGCGCCAGCCAACGTACGGCGAGGCCGATCTGGCGATTGACCGCGTCCAGCTTGTCCGCGAGGCCAATCATGGCTCCCCCCTGTGCCGTCGAGGCGTCATGCCCGCTGTTGATGCGGGCATCCGGATGTCTGGATTGCCGGATCAGGCCCGGCAATGACGAAGACGCATCGCGATTAGTATTTGTAGCCCAGCGCCCGGGCGTTCATCTGCCCGTTGTCCGCATAGACCATGTAGCCGGCAACCGACGAGCGGTAGGTGACGAAGCTCTCGGTGATGCGGCGGACCAGATCGTCGCTGTCCTCGCGCAACTCGGCGATCACCTCGCCGGCGGCGTTGCCCAATGCAACCATCACCGCGTCGGGGAGCTGGCGCACCTGGACGCCCTCGTTGGCGACCAACTGCTCGAGCGCCAGGGCGTGCTTCGTGGTGTATTCGGTCCAGACCGGGTTGTAGAGGCTCTCGCAGGCCAGGGCCACGGCGGCCTTCAGGTCGTCTGGCAGGTCATTGTAGACGCCGGCATTGACCGCGCATTCCTCGGCCGACGACGGCTCGCCAACGCCCGGCCAGTAGTAGTTCTTGGCGATCTGGTAGTAGCCGAGGGCAGAATCGGTCCAGGGGCCGATGAACTCGCCTGCATCCAGCGCGCCGGACTGCATCGCCTGGAACATGTCGCGCCCGCCCATTGCCTGGACCGCCATGCCGATCTTCGAGGCCATCTCGGAGGCGAGACCGGTGGTGCGGTAGCGCAGCCCCCGGAGATCGTCGGCCGAGTTGATCTCGGTGTGGAACCAGCCGAACCATTGCGGGCCCGAGTTTCCGCAGAGGAACGGCTTCAGGCCGAACCGGCCATACATCTCGTCGTAGAGCGCCTGGCCGCCGCCATGGGTCAGCCAGCCGACCTGCTCGTCGGCGCGCAGGCCGAAGGGCTGCGAACCGAACAGCAGAATACCCTTCGACTTCGAGCCCCAATAGGCGGGCACCGCGTGGTAGAGCTCGGCGGTGCCCTCGGAGACGGCGTCGAAAACGCCCCGGCCCGGCACCAGTTCGCCCGCGGCGTAGAGCTTGACCTCGATCCGCCCGCCCGAGAGCGCGGTGATCCGGTCGGCCAGCATCTGCGCGGCGACGCCCGGTCCCGGTAGGTTCTTCGGCCAGGCGGTGACCATCTTCCACTGGCGCACATCCTGGGCGATGGCCGGGCTGGCCAGCGGCGCGGCGGCCCCGGCGATGGCGGCAGTCGATAGGAAATCACGGCGTTTCATTGTCGGCCCCTCCCTACTATCCGGCCCGTCCGGACCTGGTTCTGGTCGTTCAAGGAGTGCATACAAGTACTCCAAAGGTCAATTCTCCAGTATCCCCGGCAGCCTCAGCCCGTGCTCCCGGGCGCAGTCCAGCGCGATGTCGTAGCCCGCGTCGGCGTGGCGCATCACCCCCGTGGCGGGGTCGTTCCATAGCACCCGCGCGATGCGGCGCGCCGCCTCCGGCGTGCCATCGCAGCAAATCACCATGCCGGAGTGCTGCGAGAACCCCATCCCCACGCCGCCGCCGTGGTGGAGCGAGACCCAGGTGGCGCCCGACGCGCAGTTGAGGAGGGCGTTCAGGAGGGGCCAGTCGCTGACCGCGTCCGAGCCGTCCTTCATCGCCTCGGTCTCGCGGTTGGGCGAGGCGACCGAGCCTGAATCCAGGTGGTCGCGGCCGATCACCACGGGGGCCTTCAACTCGCCCGAGGCCACCATCTCGTTGAAGGCGAGGCCGGCGCGGTGGCGGTCGCCGAGGCCGATCCAGCATATGCGCGCGGGCAGGCCCTGGAAGGCGATCCGCTCGCGGGCCATGTCGAGCCACTGGTGCAGATGGGTGTTCTCGGGGAACAGCTCCTTCATCTTCGCGTCGGTCTTGTAGATGTCCTCCGGGTCGCCGCTGAGGGCGCACCAGCGGAACGGGCCGATGCCCTTGCAGAACAGCGGCCGGATGTAAGCGGGGACAAAGCCCGGGAAGGCGAAGGCGTCGGTGAAGCCCTCGTCCAGCGCCACCTGGCGGATGTTGTTGCCGTAATCGAGGGTGGGGACGCCCGACTTGTGGTAGGCAACCATCGCCTCGACATGGCTGCGCATCGAGGCGCGCGCCGCCACCTCGACCGCCTTCGGGTCGGTCTCGCGCTTGGCTCGCCATTCGGCCAGGCTCCAGCCGACCGGCAGATAGCCGTTCAGCGGGTCATGGGCCGAGGTCTGGTCGGTCAGGATGTCGGGCCTAACGCCGCGGCGCAGAAGCTCGGGCACCACCTCGCCCGCATTGCCGAGCAGGCCGACCGACTTCGCCTCGCCCGCCTTGGTCCAGCGGCCGATCATCGCCAGCGCCTCGTCCAGGCTGTCGGTCTTCTCGTCGACATATTTCGTGCGCAGGCGGAAGTCGATCCTGTCCGGGTCGCACTCGACCGTCAAGCACGAGGCCCCGGCGAAGACGGCGGCCAGCGGCTGGGCCCCGCCCATGCCGCCCAATCCGGAAGTCAGGATCCACTTGCCCTTGAGGTCGCCGCCATAGTGCTGGCGCCCGGCCTCGGCGAAGGTCTCGTAGGTGCCCTGCACGATGCCCTGGGTGCCGATGTAGATCCAGGACCCGGCGGTCATCTGGCCGTACATCATCAGCCCCAGCTTATCCAGCTTGTTGAAATGGTCCCAGTCGGCCCAGTGCGGCACCAGGTTCGAGTTGGCGATCAGCACGCGGGGTGCGTCGGCGTGGGTGCGGAAGATGCCGACCGGCTTGCCGGACTGCACCAGCAGGGTCTCGTCGTCCTCCAGGGACTTCAGGCTGGCGACGATGCGGTCGAAATCGGCCCAGGTCCGCGCGGCGCGGCCGATGCCGCCATAGACCACCAGCTCGTGCGGGTTCTCGGCCACGTCCGGGTGCAGGTTGTTCATCAGCATCCGCATCGGCGCCTCGGTCTGCCAGCTCTTGGCGGTGATCTCGGGACCGGTCGCGGGGAAGACGTCGCGCAGGTTGTGGCGGGGGTTGGTCATCGGGCCTCTCCTCTGAGGGTCGTTCTGCTGTCGGCGCCGCGCAGGAGCTTCACCAGCGCCATGACGTCTTCCGCGCCGTGACCGGCGTCGGTGGCGCGGCGATAGAGCTGCGCCAGGAACTCCGGAATTTCGGCATCGATGTCGCGCTCCCGGGCCTGCTCGCAAAGCCGGTCGGCCACATCGGCCCATACCGCCAGCGACCCGCCGTCATGCAGGCTGCCGAGGCGGAAGGCGTCCGCGGCAATGACTTCCAGGCGATTCGTGGCGAGCGGCCCGTGCGACGCGAGCCGGGCCAGGTCGCCGACCGGAACGCCTTCGGATTCGCAGATCCGTGCCGCGTGGGCCACCCCCGCGTAGAGCGCCAGGCTCATCGTCAGCATGGCGGTGTCGAGCGCCGCGGGCGCGACGATGTTTTCGCCGAGATGCCGGACATTGCCGCTGAGAAAACGGAGGGCCGGCTCGGCATCCCGCCAAGCCGCTTGCGACCCGCCGATCATGATCAGCCCGTCCGAGTCTGGCCCGACGGAATCTGGATATGCCATGATCGCCCCGTCGAGTGCCTGGCCGCCCGCCGCCTCGACCCGCGTGGCAAAGGCGCGCGCCTCGCCCGGGCTCGAGGTGCCGAGCTGGACGACGGTGCGCCCGGCCAGCCCGCCCTCGCACCAGGTCCCCTCCAACGCCGTCTCGGCGCTGGCATAGGTGTCGACGCAGATCAGGATGATCGTGCCGGCGGTGGCCGCCTCGGCACCCGTTCCGGCCAGCCTTGCGCCCGCGGCGACCAGCGGCTCGGCTCTTGCCGCCGTGCGGTTCCAGACGGTTACGTCGTGCCCGGCGGCGATCTGTGCCCGTGCCAGGGCAGACCCCATGGCGCCAAGGCCGATAACGGAAACAGACGTCATGCGATGCCTCCCAGCGTCAGATCGGCGAGCGCGTCCCCCGCCGCCTCGGCCAGCGCATTGGCCCGCACCAGGGCGGCGGCGGCTTCGAGGTCGGGGGACATGTAGCGGTCCTCGGCCAGGGCGGGGATGTCGGCGCGCAGGCGCTCGATCACCCGCAACAGCGGCGTGCCGGTCTTCAGCGGCGCGCGGAATCCGACCCCTTGGGCGGCGGTCAAGAGCTCGATGCCAAGGATACGGCCGAGGTTGTCGTTCATCTCCAAAAGCCTGCGCGCCGCGTGGCAGGCCATCGAGACGTGGTCCTCCTGGTCGGCCGAGGTGGGGGTCGAGTCGACCGATCGCGGGTTGGCCAGCGCCTTGTTCTCGCTCATCAGCGCGGCCGAAGTGACCTCTGCGATCATGAAGCCGGAATTCAGCCCCGGGGCGGGCGACAGGAAGGCGGGGAGGTGGAAGTTCAGGTTCGGGTCGACCATCAGCGCCACCCGGCGCTGGGCGATGGCGCCGGTCTCGGCGATGGCCAGCGCGATCTGGTCGGCGGCGAAGGCCACCGGCTCGGCATGGAAGTTGCCGCCCGAGACGATGGCGCCGTCCGGCAGCACCAGCGGGTTGTCGGTGACCGCGTTGGCCTCGACCTCCAGCACCGCCGCGGCCTGGCGCAGCAGGTCCAGGCAGGCTCCGGCCACCTGGGGCTGGCAGCGGATGCAGTAGGGGTCCTGCACCCGCTCGTCGCCCTCGCGGTGGGCCTCGCGGATCTCCGAGCCCTCCAGCAGGGCGCGCAGCGCCGCCGCCGCCTCGATCTGGCCGCGATGGCCACGGAGATCGTGGATTTCCGGCCGGAACGGGGTGGGCGAGCCCATGGCGGCGTCGGTGGAGAGCGCGCCGGTGACCAGCGAGGCGCAGGCCAGCCGCCAGGCCTCGAACAGCCCCGCCAGCGCCAGCGCGGTCGAGACCTGGGTGCCGTTGATCAGCGCCAGACCCTCCTTCGCGCCCAGCCGGATCGCCGGGATCCCGGCGGCGGCCAGGGCCGCGGCGCCGGGCATGCGCTGGCCGTTGACCTCGGCCTCGCCCTCGCCAAGCATCACCGCTGCCATATGCGCCAGCGGCGCCAGGTCGCCCGAGGCGCCGACCGAGCCTTGCGCCGGGATCACCGGGGTCACGCCCTTGGCCAGCAGCGCCTCCAGCGTCTCGATCACCACCCAGCGCACGCCCGAGGCGCCGCGCCCCAGCGACATCAACTTCAGCGCGACCACCAGCCGGGCGATGCGGGGCGGCAGCGCCGGGCCGACGCCGGCGCAATGCGACAGGATCAGGTTGCGTTGCAGGGTGGCGGTGTCGGCGGCGGGAATGCGCACCTGCGCCAGCTTGCCGAAGCCGGTATTGACGCCATAGACCGGCTCGGCGCCGTTGGCGGCCGCCATCACGCTGGCCACCGCCGCCTCGACCGCCGGGCGCGCCCTGCGGTCCAGCGCCACGGCGTCGCCGGTCCAGTAGAGATGCGCCAGGTCGGAGAGCCGGACCCCGCCGGGCGAGAGCGTCAGGGTCATGCGGATTCTCCGAGGATGCGGTGATGCAGCGGGTTGAACCCGATCCGGTAGCTGAGTTCCGCCGGGTGCCCGACATCCCAGACGGCGAGGTCAGCGCGCAGCCCGGGCGCCAGCACGCCCCGGTCATCGAGGCCCAGCGCCTGCGCCGCCACGCGGGTGACGCCTGCCAGCGCCTCCTCCGGGGTCAGTCGGAACAGCGTGCAGCCCATGTTCATCGCCAGCAACAGCGAGGTCATCGGCGACGAGCCGGGGTTGCAGTCGGTCGCCAGCGCGATCGGCACTCCGGCCTCGCGCAGCGCCACGATCGGCGGCAGCTGGGTCTCGCGCAGCGTATAGAAGGCGCCGGGCAGCACCACCGCGACCGTGCCCGCGTCCGCCATGGCGCGCACGCCGGCGGCGTCGAGATACTCGATATGGTCCGCCGACAGCGCCCCGTAGGACGCCGCCAGCGCTGCCCCGCCCAGGTTCGAGAGCTGCTCGGCATGGAGCTTCACCGGCAGCCCCAGATCGGTGGCGCGGTCGAACACCCGGGCGATCTGGTCGGGCGAAAAGGCGATTCCCTCGCAGAAGCCGTCGACCGCGTCGGCCAGTTCCTCCTCCGCCGCGCGGTTCAGCGCGGGGATGCAGACCTCGTCGATATAGCCGTCCGGGTCGTTTGCGTATTCCGGCGGCACCGCATGGGCGCCGAGGAAGCTGGTCACCACGTCGATATCGCGCTTGGTTCCCAGCCTGCGGGCAGCGCGGAGCATGGAGAGCTCGGTGGCGATGTCGAGCCCATAGCCGGACTTGACCTCGATGGTGGTGACTCCCTCGGCGATCAGGCTGTCGAGGCGCGGCAGCGCGCTGTCCACCAGCGCATCCTCGTCCGCCGCGCGGGTGGCGCGCACGGTCGAGACGATGCCGCCGCCGGCCCGCGCGATCTCCTCGTAGCTGGCGCCTTCCAGCCGCAGTTCGAACTCGCGCGCCCGATCGCCGCCATGGACGATATGGGTGTGGCAGTCGATCAGGCCGGGGGTGACCAGCCGGCCGCCCTGCTTCTGGATCGGCAGCGCGCGGATTTTCTCGGGCGCATCCTCGCGCGCGCCGACCCAGGCGATCTGCCCCTCGTCGACGGCGATCAACGCATCCTCGATCAGGCCATAGGGGGTCTCGCCCTCCACCATGGTGGCGGCGGCCAGTTCCACGAGAGCATAGGCGGGCATGCGGGAAACCCTCCGAATCGGCGTTGCGTCCGGTTTCCCTTCCGTGTAATATGTATGTACATAATACGTCAATCAGGAAAGTTGGGAACCGATGAGGACGCTGTTTGCCGGGCGGGCGCTGCTGGCGCAGGGATGGGCGCGCGACGTGCGTGTCGCGATTGGCGCGGACGGGCGCATCGCCGCCGTCGAGGCCGGGGCCGTGCCGCAGC
This sequence comes from Thermohalobaculum sp., assembly GCA_035458445.1. Taxonomy (GTDB): domain Bacteria; phylum Pseudomonadota; class Alphaproteobacteria; order Rhodobacterales; family Rhodobacteraceae; genus Thermohalobaculum. Next base: position 9,460 of record DATHZU010000330.1, read on the forward strand.
CGGGCGACGAGCGGCTGGGCGCCCGCATCCTGCTGCCGGCGCCCTGCAACCTCCACAGCCACGCCTTCCAGCGCGCCATGGCCGGGATGACCGAGGCGCGGGGGCCCGGCGGCAGGGACAGCTTCTGGACCTGGCGGACGCTGATGTACCGCTTCCTCGAAGCCCTCAGCCCCGACGACATCGAGGCTATCGCCGCGCTGGTCCAGATCGAGATGGCCGAGGCCGGCTACGCGGCGGTGGGCGAGTTCCACTACCTGCACAACCAGCCGGGCGGGGCGGCCTATGACAACCCCGCCGAGCTGGCCGCGCGCATCGCGGCCGCCGCCGCCCAGACCGGGCTGGGGCTGACGCTGCTGCCGGTGCTCTATGTCTTCGGCGGCTGCGACGGGCGGCCGCTGGCCGGGGGCCAGCTTCGCTTCTCCTGCGACTTCGCCCGGTTCGGGCGCATCGTCGAGGGATCGGTCGACGCCGTGAAGACCCTGCCCGCCGACACCCGGGTCGGCGTCGCGCCGCACAGCCTGCGCGCCGTGCCGCCCGACCTGGTGCGCGAGGCGATGTATCTGCGCCCGCACGACCCGATCCATATCCACGCCGCCGAACAGGTGGCGGAGGTCGCCGAGGTCGAGGCCGCCCACGGTGCCCGGCCCGTGGCGCTGCTGCTGGAGATGGGGATCGATGCGCGCTGGTGCCTGATCCACTGCACTCACATGCAGCCCGCCGAGACCATCGGGCTGGCGAAATCCGGCGCGGTGGCGGGGCTCTGCCCGATCACCGAATCCAACCTCGGCGACGGGATTTTTGACGGCTCCCGGTTCCGCGACGCCGGCGGGCTGTTCGGGATCGGCTCGGACTCGAACATCCGCATTTCGCTGGGCGAGGAGCTGCGGACGCTGGAGTATTCCCAGCGCCTGGGCGAGCAGGCCCGCGCCGTGCTGGCGTTGCCGGGCTCGACCGGCCGGGTTCTGCTCGAGACCGCGCTGGCAGGCGGCGCCCGGGCCTGCGGGCGCGACGCGGGCGCCATTGGGATCGGCAAGCTGGCGGACCTGATGACGCTGGACGGCGACAACCTGGCATTGGCCGGGCTCGACGGCGACATGGCGCTGGATGGCTGGATCTTCGCCGGCGACGACCGGGCGGTGGCCGATGTCTGGTCCGCCGGGCGCAGGCTGGTCACCGGCGGCCGCCACCATGCCCGCGACGCGGTCGAGGCGCGCTACCGGGCAGTGATCGCCCGGCTGAGGGCGGCGTGAGCCGGGTCTCGTATCTCGACGTCAAGGCTTCGGTGCTGGCGCGCATCCGGGGCGGCGAGCTGGCGCCCGGCGACACGGTCCCCGGCGAGGCGGCGCTGGCCGACGAGTTCGGCTGCGCCCGGGTCACCGTCAACCGGGCGCTGCGCGAGCTCGCCGAGGCCGGGGTGGTCGAGCGCCGCCGCAAGGCCGGCACCAGGGTCCTCGACCCCTCGCCCCGCGACGCCTCGATGGAGATCCCCTCGGTCCGGGCCGAGATCGAGGCCACCGGCGCCGCCTACCGCTACGAACTGCTGGGCCGCCGCCTGGCCGTGCCGCCGGCAGAGGTCCGCGCGGCCCTGGACGTCGCGGCGGGAGAAAAGGCCCTGCACCTGCGCTGCCGCCACTGGGCGGGCGGCCGGGCGCACCAGTTCGAGGACCGCTGGATCAATCTGGAGACGGTGCCGAAGGCGCGCGAGGCGGATTTCGCGGCCTCGGGCCCCAACGACTGGCTGATCCGCGCCGTGCCGCTGACCCAGGTCGAGCACGTCTTCTCGGCGGCGAATGCGACGCCGGAGGAGGCAGCGCTGCTGGGCATCGCCCCCGGCGATGCCGTCTTCGTCGCCGAACGCCGAACCTGGCTGGGCGCCCGCCCCGTCACCCGTGCGCGCCTCGTTCACCCCGGCGCGACATACCGGCTGGTTGCGCGGACGCTCCCGCCGCTCTAACAGGGCGCGATGGCGGAGCGCGGCCGCGAGCGGAGGCGGGAATGCAGGCGTTGGTCAATGTGGCGTTCCCGATCTTCGCGATCATGGCGGTCGGGTACTGGGCCGGGCGCAAGGGGCTGCTGAACCCGGCCTCGACCTCGGCGCTGAACCGGTACGTGTTCCTGTTCGCCCTGCCGGCGGCGATGTTCGGCTTCACCGCCCGGGCCGATATCTCGGACATCCTGAACTGGCCCTATATCGGCGCCTACATGCTGGGCTCGCTGGCGACCATCGTCCTGGCGCTGGCGGTGGCGCGCTTCGTGTTTCGCCTGGGGCGCGAGGAGGTGGCGCTCCACGGCGGCCTCGCGACCTATGGCAACACCGGCTACATGGGCATCCCGGTGTTCCTGACCGCCTTCGGGGCCGGCGGCATCCTGCCCGCGGTGGTCACCAACCTGATCGGCCCGATGCTGCTGATGGCGGCGATGATGCTGGCGCTGGAGGTGATGCGGCGCCCCGAGGCCTCGCTCGCCCGGAAACTGCGCGACATCGCGGTGGTGTTCGCGAGGAATCCGGTGATCGTGGCCTCGCTGCTGGGGATCGCCTTCGCGCTGTTCTCGATCCCCTTGCCGCTGCCGCTGGGGAACTTCCTCGACCTGCTGGCGTCCTCGGCCGGACCCACGGCGCTGATCGCGCTGGGGCTGTCGCTGGTGGGCGAGACGATCCTGGGCGACATGCGCGAGATCGTCTGGCAGACGGTCTTGAAGCTGCTGATCCATCCGCTGATGGTCTGGCTCTGCGTGACCTATGTCTTCAGCCTCGACCCGTTCTGGGCGCTGTCGGGAGTCCTGCTTGCGGCCATGCCCACGGGGTCGTCGGTCTTTGTGGTGGCGCAGCAGTACAATGTCGGGGTACGCCGGGCCTCGGCGACGGTGGCGTTGTCGACGGCGGTGTCGGTTGTCACGCTCTCGGTCCTGTTCGTGGTTCTGGGCGTGGAGTAGCCGGGCCGCCCGTCGCGGCTGCGGCGATCATGGGGGTGCCGGACACCGGCGGTGCAGAGGGGCAGAGAGCGCATGATCAAGGGGACCACCAGGCTGATCGCCCATCTCGGCGTGCCGACCGAGGCGTTCATGGCGCCGATGATCTACAATCCCTGGTTCGAGGCCGCCGGCATCGACGCGGCGGTCGTACCCATGGGCTGCGAGGCGGCGGACTATCCGGAATTCCTGCGGTTGCTGTTCCGGTTGCGCAACATCCATGGCGCGCTGGTGACCATGCCGCACAAGGTCTCGACCGTCGCGCTGCTGGACGAGGCGAGCGTCGCCGTGCAGGTGGCGGGCGCGTGCAACGCCATCCGGAAGGGGCCGGGGGGCAGGCTGGTCGGCGACATGTTCGACGGCGAGGGCTTCGTGCGCGGCGTGACGCGCAAGAGGCGCAGGATCGCCGGTGCCAGCGCGCTGGTGATCGGCGCGGGCGGCGTCGGCTCGGCCATTGCGGCATCGCTGGCACTGGCCGGAGCGGGGCGGTTGGGCCTGTTCGATGCCCGGCCACCGATGGCCGAGGCGCTGGCAGGACGGCTCCGCACCCATTACCCGGCGCTGGAAGTGGAACTGGGCTCGAACGACCCGGCCGGCTGGGACATCGTGGTCAACGCCACGCCTCTTGGGATGGAGCCCGGCGACCCGATGCCGGTGGACGTGGCGCGCATCGCGCCCGCGACCTTCGTCGGCGAAGTGGTGATGCGCCAGGAGGAGACCCCGCTTTTGGCCGCCGCCCGGGCGCGCGGCTGCCAGACCCAGGTGGGCCTCGACATGCTCTACGAGATGATCCCGGCCTATCTGGAGTTCTTCGGCTTTCCCGCCGCGACGCCCGACGAGCTGCGGCGCGTCGCCCGGATCGGCTACTGACGCCGGGCGGCGCGATTACGCGCTGCGGCCGACCGAGACATAGGCGAGGCCCGCCTCGCGCGCCTCGGCGGGCAGGTAGACATTGCGCAGGTCCACCATCAGATCGCCGCGCATGGCCTTGCGGATGCGTGTCAGGTCCAGCGCCCGGAACTCGTTCCACTCGGTGATCAGCACCAGGATATCGGCGCCGCGCGCCGCGTCGTAGGGGCCTTCGGCCCATTCGGCGGGCGCCAGCAGGGGTTCGCCCTCGCGCCGGCCCTTCGGGTCGCAGATGACGATCTCGGCGCCCGCTTCGCGCAGCGCCGGGACGATCACCAGGCTGGGCGCGTCGCGCATGTCGTCGGTGTTGGGCTTGAAGGTGACGCCCAGCACCGCGATCCGCTTGCCCGCGACCGAGCCCCCGGCGGCGTCGATGATCTTCTTCGCCATGGCGTGCTTGCGGGCCTCGTTGACCTCGATGACGGTCGAGACGATGCGCACCGGGGCGCCGTGGTCCTCGGCCGTCTGCACCAGGGCCAGCGTGTCCTTGGGAAAGCACGAGCCGCCATAGCCCGGACCGGGATGCAGGAACTTCGAGCCGATGCGCCCGTCCAGCCCGATGCCCTTGGCCACCTGCTGGATATCCGCGCCGGTCTTCTCGCACAGGTCGGCAATCTCGTTGATGAAGGTGATCTTGACCGCCAGGAAGGCGTTGGCCGCGTATTTGATCATCTCGGCGGATTCGAGCCCGGTCGAGACCAGCGGCGTCTCGCGCAGGAACAGCGGCCGGTAGAGCTCGGCCATCACCGCCTTGGCGCGATCCGACTCGACGCCGACGACGATCCGGTCGGGGCGCATGAAGTCCTCGATGGCCGCGCCCTCGCGCAGGAATTCCGGGTTCGAGGCCACGTCGAAATCGGCGTCCGGCCGGAACTTGCGGATCAGATCGGCAATCTTGCGGTTGGTGCCGACCGGTACGGTCGATTTGGTCACCACCACCGTGTAGTTGGCCAGATGCCCGGCCAGCTCCTCGACCGCGGCGAAGACGTAGCTGAGATCCGCATGGCCGCCGCCGCGCCGGGTCGGGGTGCCGACGGCGATGAAGACCGCCTCGGCGCCCTGCATCGCCTCGCTGAGATCGGTGGTGAAGCGCAGCCGCCCGGCGCGGGCATTCTGCGTCATCAGCGCCTCGAGGCCCGGCTCGTAGATCGGCACCTCGCCGGCGGCCAGCGCGGCGATCTTGGCGGCGTCGCGGTCGACGCAGACGACCTCGTGGCCGAAATCCGAGAAGCAGATGCCGGAGACCAGGCCGACATATCCGGTGCCGATCATCGCGATGCGCATGTCAGGTCCTCCCCTCGCCCCGGCCGCAGGCTACACCGCCGGCGCGGCTTGCGGAAGGTTCAACGCTTTCAGCAGGTCGCGCACCTCCTGCCGGGCCGCCACATGGCTCATGGTCATCGGAATCGGCCCGCCATCCTCGATGTCCAGGAGCGTCAGGCCGGTCAGGAACAGCTCGCGGAAGATCACCCGCTCGGAGAATCCCGGCGCGATGCGGAAGCCGATCCGCTTCGAGAGCTCGGCCATCACCGCGCCGACCCGGTGCTTGTTGCGCGAATCGAGCATCGCCATCCGGTTGCGCAGCACCAGCCAGTCGATCGGCTTCAGTCGGCGCGCCGCGCGGCGCTGGCGGGCGGACCAGACCATCTCGGAATAGATCGACGGCCCCTTCACCTTGCCGGTCTCCGGATCGACCCGGCCGAGCAGGTCGAAATCGATCATGCTGTCGTTGATCGGCGTGATCAGCGTATCGGCGGCGGCATGCGCCGCTTCGGACAGCGGCGTGACCGCGCCGGGCGTGTCGATGACGACGAAGTCGCATTCCTCCGCCAGACCCTCC
>DATHZU010000331.1:0-4468 GCA_035458445.1 Thermohalobaculum sp.
GCCCCTCGCGCCTGAGCGCGGGCAGCTGATAGCAGAGCGACTTGCCGCCGCCTGTCGGCATGATCGCCAGCACGTCCCGGCCGGCCAGGATGGCCGCGACCACCTCCTTCTGCCCGGGGCGGAAGCTCGAAAAGCCGAAAACGGATTTCAGCAGGTCGCGGGTTGTCTGCATCGGGCCCTCGGGGGAATCGCTGCCGCGACCCTAGAGGGCCCGATCCGCCCTGTGAATGGGCAACGGTTCAGCCGGCGGGGCGCATCATGAAATCGGTCATGAAGACCTTCAGCCCGCCATCATCGCCATGCCGGAAACAGTAGCTGGTGGGGTAGTAGCCCGCCTTCTCCCAGGCCTCGGGCTGCTTGATCGGGGTGCATATGTCGTTGCCCAGCACCATGAAGGCATGGGTCGACATTACCTCGTGGAAAATCACGTTGCCGTCATAGGCGCCGAAGATCCAGGTGTGGGTGAACTTCGACGGCGGGTCGCCGAATTCTGGCGTCCGGGTATCGATCAGGTGATTGCCCATGCGCCCGACGGCGGCCTCGACGCTGGCATGCTCAGGGTGGACGTATTTCGCCGGCACCGGCTTGATCGCCCGCTGGAAATCGTCGCAGTCGATGAATATGCCGCACGAGCCAACCCGGATGTCGTCCACGGTTGCCAGAGGCACCTGGTAGAAGTGGATGTCGAAATGGGGCAGCAGCCACGGCGGCGGCGGATGGCCTTCGGGATTCCAGTTCACCATCGCGAATTCGAACGGGATGTCGTCGCGCCCGGTGACCTCGGCCGGGAACGGCAGGTCGACCTCGTAGTCGCCCTCGCACTCGCCCTGCGCGTCGATCGCGCCATTGCCGTTCAGGTCGAAGCAGCGGCTGGTGGCATTGCGGGCCTCGGGCAGACCGTCGAGCGCGCCGGCCGAGAAGACGATGCCGATTTCGGCGGGCGTTCCGTCGTCGCCGATCACGGCATAGCTGGATACCGTGCCGTCGCCGTGCGGCGCCGTTGTTCCGGTCAGTTCGGCGGCACTGGCCGCGAGCGGGACCGAGAGGCCGAGCCCCAGGGCAAACGCGGTGAGTCGGGTGATATTCATTCTTTTCCCCATTTACTTGGCGCCGGGTCTTTTCGGACCTCTCGATCTTGCGCGCCTGTGATTACCGCTGCCAATCCTACGCCTCGCCAAGCCGCCGCGCAATTTCGGTTTGCGGGGCGGGCGGGCTGGACGGACGGCTCCGGCTTCGCCATATTCCCTGCCAATCGAAGGAGTGAGTCGAATGGGCATCCTGACCGAGATCTTCACCTGGTGGAACGGCCAGACCGTCGGTACCCGGCTGTTCACCGCCCGCAAGGGCCAGAAGGTCGGCGAGGACGAGCAGGGCAACAAATTCTACCAGACCGCCGACGGCAAGCGCCGCTGGGTGATCTATAACGGCGTCGCAGAGGCGAGCCGGATCTCGCCCGACTGGCATGGCTGGATGCACCACACCTATGACGAGATCCCCAGCCAGGCGCCCCTGCCGCGCAAGGCCTGGGAGAAGGACCACAAGGAGAACCTGACCGGTACCGGCGGCGCCTATCATCCGCCCGGCAGCGTTCTGACCCCGGCCAGCCGTCCGCGCGTCGCGGGCGACTACGAAGCCTGGCAGCCGGAGTAACCTGGATGGCGAGCAATGCCGCCGAGACCTTGATCGGCGCCGTCGTACTCGTGGCTGCGGGCGGATTCCTGGTCTACGCGGCCAACACGGCCGATCTGGGCCGCGGCAGCAGCGGCTACGAGGTGGTCGCGAAGTTCCGCAAGGCCGAGGGCATCGGGGTGGGCGGCGACGTGCGCATCGCCGGCGTCAAGGTGGGCAGCATTTCCGGGATGGCGCTCGACCCGAAGACCTACCAGGCCAAGGTGACCATGGTCGTCGAGACCGACGTGAAGCTGCCGGACGACTCCTCGGCCAAGATCACCTCGTCCAGCCTGCTCGGCGATTCCTACGTCGCCATCGATCCGGGCGCCTCGGATGCGATGCTGGAGCCGGGTGACGAGATCCTGGACACCCAGAGCTCGGTCAGCTTCGGCGACATGCTGGGCAAGTTCATCCACGGCGACGCCGCGCAGTGACGGGCGGGTCGGCGAGGCGCTGGCCCGGATGGCGGCGCGCCTGCGTGGCCGCCGGGGCGGGAGCCGGATTGCTGCTGGCGCCGCTGGCTGCAGTCGGGCAGGGCACCGGCGAAGGCGGCGGGCAGGGCGGCGGCATCGTGACCGAGCAGCTCGCGCCCCTGACCCCTCCGAAGCCGGAGCCCGAAGAAGGCGTCATCGACCGCGGCGACCGGTTCAAGCTGGTGCCGTTCCGCGGTGCCACCGTCACCATTGCGCCGGAACTGATCGCACCGGTCGACACCGTCGAGGCGCCGGGCGCACGGCTGCGCCAGCTCGACAAGATGACCGGACGAACCCAGACCGCCGAGATCGCCGCCGGGGCGGAAGCAATGGTGGACCGGCTGCGGATCAGGGTCGAGACCTGCCGCGCGCCTGCGGACAATTCGCTGCGCGGCACCATGGCCTTCCTCGAGATATGGGACACCAAGCACGCCGACGCCGTGCCGGTGTTCTCGGGCTGGATGCTGGCGGAAAGCCCGGCGCTGTCGGCGCTGGATCACCCGCGCTATGATGTCTGGGTGATCAGCTGCACGATCTCGCCCGGCGCCGCCCCGGTGGCCAGCGAGTAGAAATCCGCCGGCTGGGCGATGGCCCGGTCCAGCAGCTGCTGGTAGCGCGCGCGCGGGATGTTGCGGGCGCCCAGGCTTTCCAGGTGCGGCGTGGTGAACTGCGTGTCCAGCAGCAGGAAGCCGCCCGCCCTGAGCCGTGCCACCAGATGCGCCAGCGCGATCTTCGAGCCGTCGCGCATCCGGCTGAACATGCTCTCGCCGAAGAATGCGCCGCCCAGCCGCACACCGTAGATGCCGCCGGCAAGCGTGCCATCCGCCCAGACCTCGACCGAATGGGCATGGCCCATGCGGTGCAGGCCGCGGTAGAGATCGGCGATCACCGGGTTGATCCAGGTCTCCGGGCGGTCGGCGCAGGCCGCGACCACAGCCTCGAAGGCATGGTCGACGCGAATCCGGTAGCCGCCGCGCAGGATGCGCCGGCGCAGCGAGCGCGACAGGTGGAAGCCGTCCAGCGCGATGATGCCGCGCTTGCGCGGATCGACCCAGAATATCTCGTCCGCATCGGCGCTCTCGGCCATCGGGAACACGCCCGCCGCATAGGCGCGCAGCACCAGCTCGGGCGTGATCTTGATCTGCGGTGAGTCCGAATCCTTCATGCCGCCAGCATAGCAGAACAGCCGCGGGATTGGGTCTGTCTGAGTCATCCCGGCGGTCAACGAGGGTAACTCGCGCCGCGCCCTGACCCCCTCCTGACCTCCCCCTTCCAGGGGGAGGGATCATGCCGCGATATCGGCCACTTTGCCTCCCTCCCCTGCAAGGGGAGGGCCGGGGAGGGGTCATGGCGGAACGGTTGCCGTCAGCGAGTCGCGGTCTCAGCCGTTCACGGCGGGAATGAGCCCCTTCTCGGCGGCCAGCTCGCGCATCTTGCGCTGCAGCTTCTCGAAGGCGCGCACCTCGATCTGGCGGATGCGCTCGCGGCTGACGTCGTAGACCTGGCTGAGGTCCTCCAGCGTCTTCGGTTCCTCGCTGAGGCGGCGTTCAGTCAGGATGTGGCGCTCGCGCTCGTTCAGGTCCGCCATGGCGGCGATCAGCAATTCGCGCCTCGCGTCCATCTCCTGGCTCTCGGCATAGGCCGACGCCTGGTCGGCATCGTCATCGGCCAGCCAGTCCTGCCATTCGGAGGAACCCTCGGTGTCGCCGCGCAGCGGCGCGTTCAGCGAGCTGTCGCCGCCGCCGGACAGCCGGCGGTTCATGTTGACCACCTCGACCTCGGCGACGCCCAGGTCGGTGGCGATCTTGGTGACATGCTCGGGCCGCATGTCGCCGTCCTCCAGCGCGCCGATCTTGCCCTTGGCCTTGCGCAGGTTGAAGAACAGCTTCTTCTGGGCCGCCGTGGTGCCGAGCTTCACCATCGACCAGGATCGCAGGATGTATTCCTGGATCGAGGCGCGGATCCACCACATGGCATAGGTGGCCAGCCGGAAGCCCTTGTCCGGGTCGAAGCGCTTGACCGCCTGCATCAGGCCGACATTCGCCTCTGAAATCACCTCGGCCGTCGGCAGGCCATAGCCACGATAGCCCATCGCGATCTTGGCGGCCAGGCGCAGATGCGACGTCACCAGCCGATGCGCCGCCTCGCGGTCGCCATGGTCGACCCAGGCCTTGGCCAGCATGAATTCCTCCTCCGGCTCCAGCATTGGGAACTTGCGGATCTCGGTGAGATACCGGCTCAGACCCTGCTCCGGAGACGGGGCGGGAACGCTGGGATAGGTTGTGCTCATGGTCGCCCTTTCACTGCTCGGTGCCTTCTCGGGC
>DATHZU010000332.1:0-4170 GCA_035458445.1 Thermohalobaculum sp.
GGGGGGGCGAAGGCGCCCCCGCGCACCGCCTCGGCGAAGGCAAGGAAGCGGTCGAGCATGCCTGCCACGTCGTCTCCCGCCGGTGCCTCGGCGCCGCCGCGAAGCGCCATGTGCAGGACGGCGCGGCCCTCGGTCAAGTTCCACGCCTCGCCCGAGAACATGGCCTCGCGCTTCGCCTCCACCCCGGCGGCCTGTGCAAGGTCCAGAAGCGCGCCCAGCGCCTGCGGGTCGAGCTTTTCCTTCGAGAAGTCCAGGGTCAGGTCTTCGAGTGCGACGCTCAGCCGGGCGAAGCGGCCGCCATCGGCAACGAAGAGATCGCGCAGATGCACCGGCTTCAGCCGCGCCGCATGGGCATGGACCGCGTCCCAGGCCTTGGTCAGTTCCATCGCCACCTCCTATACCACCACCGAGGCGCCCGTCGCCGCGGGGCCCACATTCCGCCGGAAGGCGGCGAAAAGCTCGCGCCCGATCCCATGTTCGTTTGCCGAGAGGTCCGCAACCGCGGGCTCGCGGTCTGCGAAACCCTCGGCCAGCACCTCGAGCCGCCCGCGCTCCGCGTCGAGCCGCACCATGTCGCCGTCGCGGAGCCGCGCGATCGGGCCTGCGTCCACCGCCTCCGGGCTGACATGGATCGCCGCCGGCACCTTGCCCGAGGCGCCCGACATCCGCCCGTCAGTGACCAGCGCCACCTTGACGCCCTTGTCCTGCAGGATACCCAACAGCGGCGTCAGCGAATGCAGCTCGGGCATGCCGTTGGCTTTCGGACCCTGGAAGCGCACGACGCAGACGAAATCCCGCTCCAGCTCGCCCCGCTTGAAGGCGGCCTTGACCTCCTCCTGGTCGTGGAAGACCAGCGCCGGGGCCTCGACCAGCCGCCGCTCGGGCTTGACGGCGGAGGTCTTGATCACCGCCGCGCCCAGGTTACCCTGCAGCAGGGTCAGCCCGCCAGTGGCCTGGAACGGCTCGGCGAAGGGTCGCAACACGTCGCGGTTCAGGCTCTCGCCCGCGCCCTCTTCCCAGACCACTTCGCCGTCCCTCAGCTTCGGCTCGGCGGTATAGCGCCTCAGCCCCGGCCCGGCGACGGTGCGCACGTCCTCGTGCAGCAGCCCCGCCTCCAGCAATTCGCCGATCATGAAGCCCAGGCCCCCGGCGGCGTGGAAATGGTTCACGTCCGCCAGACCGTTGGGATAGACCCGCGCCATCAGCGGCGTGATGGCCGAGAGGTCCGACATGTCCTCCCAGTCGATCAGCACTCCCGCGGCCCGCGCCATGGCGACGAGGTGCAACACCAGGTTGGTCGAGCCCCCCGTCGCGTGCAGCCCCACCATGCCGTTGACGAAGGCGCGCTCGTCCAGAACCTGGCTGACCGGGGTAAAGTCGTTGCCCAGCGCCGTGATCGCCAGCGCCCGCTTCGCCGCGGCCCGGGTCAGCGCGTCGCGCAGGGGCGTGTTCGGGTTGACGAAGCTTGCGCCCGGCAGGTGCAGGCCCATGAACTCCATCAGCATCTGGTTGGTGTTGGCGGTGCCGTAGAACGTGCAGGTGCCGGGGCCATGATAGGACGCCATCTCCGCCTTCAGCAGTTCCGCCCGCCCGATCTCGCCCTTGGCATATTGCTGGCGGATGCGGGACTTCTCGTCGTTCGGCAGCCCCGAGGGCATCGGCCCGGCGGGGATGAAGACGCAGGGCAGGTGCCCGAAGCTCGCCGCCGCGATCACGAGGCCCGGCACGATCTTGTCGCAGATGCCGAGGAAAACCGCGGCGTCAAAGCTGTTGTGGCTCAGCGCAATCCCAGCGGCGAGCGCGATCACGTCGCGCGAGAACAGGCTGAGCTCCATCCCCGGCTGGCCCTGGGTCACCCCGTCGCACATCGCCGGCACGCCGCCCGCCACCTGCGCCGTGCCGCCCGCCTCGCGGGCGGCGGCGCGGATCAGGTCCGGGAAGCGCTCGTAGGGCTGGTGCGCCGACAGCATGTCGTTATAGGCGGTGACGATGCCGATGTTCCCGGCGCCGCCCTCCGCCAGCGCGGTCTTGTCCCCGGCGCCGCAGGCGGCGATGGCATGGGCGAGGTTGCCGCAGCTGAGCGCAGCCCGGCGCGGCCCGTCCTCGGCGGCGCGCCGCGAGCGGTCGAGATAGGCACCACGGCTGGCTTCCGAGCGCGCCCGGATGCGGTCGGTCACCTTCTCGACGGTCGGATTGATCATCTTCTCCTCCTCGCCGCGTCAGTCGGCATAATACACGCTCACGCGCGCCGCGCCGTCCAGCACCGCGCGCACGGGCGCCTCCAGCGCCGAGGGCGCGGCCAGCGCCCGCTCGAGCGCCGCCCGTTTTGCGGCGCCGCGGATCAGCAGGTACACCTGCCCCGCGCCCGCCAGCACCGGCGCGGTCAGGGTGATCCTCGGCTCGCCGGCCCCGGGCGCCGTGATCGCCAGCACCGGCGGGGCGCCGGGCGCCAGCGCCGCCTCCAGCCCCAGCGCGCCAGGGAACAGCGAGGCGGTGTGCATGTCCTCGCCCATGCCCAGCACGCAGACATCCAGCGGCAGGACGATGCGCGTCAGCGACGCGGCGATCGCCCCCAGCGCCATCTCCGGCTCCGGAGTGGCCCCGTAAAGCGGCGCGAATTCCGCCGCCGCGGCGGGCCCGGCGAACAGCGTCTCGGCCAACAGGCGCTGGTTCGAGCGCGGGCTCGACAGCGGCACCCAGCGCTCGTCGGTCAGGGTGACGCCGACCTTTTCCCAGTCCAGCACCGCCTGGCCCAGCAGGGTCAGGAACCGCCCCGGCGTGGTGCCGCCCGGCACCGCCAGGGTCGCCCGGCCACGCGCAGCGATGGCATCGCGCAGCAACCCGGCGACCTCGGCCGCCAGCGCCGCCGCCAGCGCCTCGGCGTCGGGGAAAGTTTGGAGCTCGGGGGTCATCCGGCATCTCCTGCGGTGCTGCGCCGCCCCAGACCCCCTCCCTGTCCCTCCCCCCTCAAGGGGGAGGGGACGCAAATTGCGACGGTAGGGCTCGGGTTCCCCTCCCCTGGAAGGGGAGGGGACAGGGGAGGGGTCTGCCGAGCGAGCGCCATCACGCCTCGATCTCGCGCCAGCGCCGGCCGTCGCGGTGCAACAGCATCAGGGCGTCCTCCGGCCCCGACGAGCCGACGTCGTAGGGCCTGGGCGCGCTGCCGCGCGCTTCCCATTCGGCGATGACCGGATCGATCCAAGCCCAGGCTGCCTCGACCTCGTCGCCGCGCATGAACAGGGTCTGGTCGCCCCGGATCACGTCCATTACCAGCCGCTCGTAGGCGTCCGGCATCCGCAGGCCGGTGGCTCCCAGCGTGTCGGCGAAGGTCATGTCCAGCTCGGCGCCGGTCAGCCGCATGCCGCCGGGACCGGGGTCCTTGATGGTCATCCCCAGCGTGATGCCCTCGTCCGGCTGCAGCCGGATCGCCAGCACATTCGGCGCCGGATCGCCGCCCTCGCCCGGGAAGATCGAATGCGGCACGTCCTTGAACTGCACGGCGATCTCGGACATCCGCGCCCTCAACCGCTTGCCGGTGCGCAGGTAGAACGGCACGCCGTTCCAGCGCCAGTTGCCGATCTCGGCCTTCAGGGCGATGTAGCTCTCGGTCTGGCTGCCCGGGTTTCCGGCCTCTTGCGTGTAGGCGGGCTTGCCATTGCCGCCGCGATACTGGCCGCGCACCACCGCGTCGGCGCCGACAGGCGCCAGCGCGCGCAGCACCTTCAATTTCTCGTCGCGCACCGCGCCGGGCTCGAAACGCGCGGGCGGCTCCATCGCGGTCAGGCACAGAAGCTGCAGCATGTGGTTCTGCACCATGTCACGCATCGCGCCGAAGCTGTCGTAATAGGCCCCGCGCCCCTCGACGCCCACGCTCTCGGCGACGGTGATCTGCACATGGTCGATATGGCGCGCGTTCCACAGCGGCTCGAACAGCGCATTGGCGAATCTCAGCGCCATCAGGTTCTGCACCGTCTCCTTGCCGAGGTAATGATCGATCCGGTAGATCTGCGCCTCGTCGAAGGCGGCCGAAAGCTCGGCATTGAGCGACCGCGCCGAGGCGAGGTCGTGGCCGAGCGGCTTTTCCACCACGATCCGCGCCCCGCGCCCGCCGACCCCGCTGGCGGCGATATGCCCCGCGATCGCACCGAAGAACCGCGGCGCCACCGACAG
>DATHZU010000333.1:0-2645 GCA_035458445.1 Thermohalobaculum sp.
AAGCGCGCCGGCTGGCGCGATCATCGCATCCTGGTGGTCAGGGCCGACGACATCCGGCTCACCTGGCCCGAGCGCGAGCTGATCGAGCAATTGGGCGCCAAGCTCTATGGCGCCAAGAAACAACCGAGAGAACGCGATGGCTGATCAGGACTGGACGCCGTCGCTGGTCGAGGAGAGGTTGGCCGAAGCCGCCGATGTGCTAAAGCGCCTGCCCGACGATACCCTACAAGGTTACTTCTCGACCTGGCCGGCTGTGCTGCTCGAGTTCTCCGATCTCGTCGGGCAGGAGCCGCCGCGCATGAAACGGCCTTGGCCGTCGGCGGCGGCGATCAGCAGGATGGAAGAGACCCTCGACTGGCCCAAGATGCTCGATCCGCTTGATGCCCGAATCCTCTGGCTCCGGGCTGCCGGCGAACGCTGGAAGACGATCTGCTGGAAGGTGGGCCTCCAGCGGGCGGCAGCGCACGAACACTGGCTCTACGGGCTCTGCGTGTTAGCTTGGAAGTTGAACGGACGCCACGTCCCGGCGCGGCGGTCGAAACGGCATGTGATTGCGATGGTTCGGGGGAAATTAGCCGATCGAGGTCTGGCTTACCCTCATCTGCGGTCGTGAATCAGAATGGTGGTTCACGGGAATTTATGGCCAGGACCGGACGTTTTATACTGCGAATTTCAACGCCCAAACCCACCACAAAACAAAATTGGCACAACTTAGTTCTGCCGCCCAGTAGTCAAGGCCGCGGCGGCATTGCCGGGGCCATGGTGGGCGGCGCCATCATCGGCATCGCGGGCATCGGCGGACGCATCGGGTCGGTGCGTTGACGCATCCGGCGGTTCGGCCCGAAATGCTCGGCGAGGTAAGCGACGATGCGCCGACGTTCCGCCTTTTCGAGCTCCGCCATACCCTGTTTTTCCGTCATCCAGTCCATCAGCCCGTCCCACCGGTCGGCGTCGAGACCCTGCTGAGTGACCAGCCGCAACGAATGGCACGCGCCACAGATCGCGTGGGTCTCCTCGCGGCCGGCACCCGGCGGCAGGCCGCCGAAATCCTCCTTCGCCTCCTTTGCGGCAGGCACCGCGGCCGTCGCGGCCGGCGCGGCGGTGGTTTTTGGTAACGGCGCGGGAGAGTCGCTCAGCGTTCGGAGGTAGGCGATGACGGCCGCCCGTTGTGCCGGATTCCTGAGCCCCGGGAACGCCATACGGGTGCCCGAGGCAAATTTGCGCGGGTTCTCTATCAGGGCGTCCAGCGCAGCATAGTCCCAGTTTCCCTCCAGCTTGCGGAACGCCGAAGAGTACTTGAATCCCTTCGCGCCGCTCACCTTCCTGTCGACGACGTCCCACAGATTCGGTCCCAGTCGGTGCCGACCGCCCTTATTGATGGTGTGGCAGGCCTTGCAACGCAGAAACAGCCTTTTACCGTCTTCCGGATCCGCAGACGCGATCAGCGGCACCGCTTCATCCGCCACGACGGCAGTTGTTGATATCGGCAGGAAAATCCAGATCAGGGCGATGAGGCAGACAGCTCGGACAACCATGGACGGCAAAATTTTCAAAAGGGGAATACAAGGGGCCGGAATTTTTAATCCCGGCCCCCGATCGATCAGGCCGCAACGCGGACAGCGATGCGGTGCATGGCGTTATTGAGATAGCCCTTGGGGTTCCACGCCACGGCAAAAGGCTGCATCCGGCCCGCGGTGTCGGTTGCGCGCGCCCACACCTCGTAATAGCCATGGCTCGGCAGCACCACCGCCGCGTTCCATGTCTGCCAGGAATGGGTGTTGGGGGCGGGTTCCAGACTTGCCTTGGTCCAGCTCGCGCCGAAATCTACCGAGACGTCGACTTGACGGATCGCGTGGTCGCCGGCCCACGCATGACCCCGCACCGCCAACGACTTGGTGCCCTTGGGCAGGGTGATGCCGGAGGCCGGGCTGGTGATCAGCGACTTGACGGGCATTTCCTCGATGATCTGGAAGGCGCTCGTCGGCACTTTCTCTCCCGGGGCCACGGGATAGCCGGGCACGCGGTAGGAGGTTCCGGTCATCTTCGGCCCGTCATGTACCTTGTCCCGTACCCAGATGCGGTGCAGCCATTTCTGCGAGCAAGAACCCGGCCAGCCGGGCGCGACGACGCGCAGCGGCGCACCGTTCATCGGGTGGATCGGCTTGCCGTTCATGGCGAAGACGATCAGCGTGTCGGGGTCCATCGCCTTCTGCATCGGCACGCCGCGGGAGATCGGCAATTTCTTGGGATCGCCGGACAGGTGGGCGTCTTTCCCGAAATGGCCGGTATATTTCGCATCCGGCTTGATCCCGGCGGCTTTCAGAACGTCGGCCATGCGAACACCCGTCCATTCGGCGTTGGCGACCGCGCCGTAAGTCCACTGATTGCCGCTGGCCGGCGGGTTGAAGCCGGCGCGGCCGTTGCCGCCGCATTCGATCAGCAGCTTGCCTGCGCAATGCGTCGCCGGCGACCTTGATGATCGGCTCGTTCGCGCTCGGCTTCATCTTGCAGAACCTGATCATCATGATCTACGGCGGCCGGCCCAAGGCAGTCGGGCTCTGGTCGGATCTGAATCTCGGCGTGCAGCTCGCCGAGGGCGTGCAGGTGCCGCAGTTGCAGCTGATCATCATCGGCACGACGCTGGT
>DATHZU010000334.1:0-4554 GCA_035458445.1 Thermohalobaculum sp.
CTGCCTGCCTGGGAGGCGCTGAAGAACTGCGCCATGCAGTTCGCCACCGCCGAGACCATCCCGATGGGACGCCTGGTCGACTATCCGGCTGACTGGGGGACCCCCGGCGCGGATCGGATGACTGGGTTGGATCTGCCGTTCAAGGCGGTGCCGGCGGGCTCGGAGGGCGCGTTGATCACCGAACTGCGCGCGTCGACCGAGAAGAATTCGCCGCTCCTGATCGTCTTCTGGCAGCCCCATTGGGCGATGTCGGCCTATGACGTCAAATTCGTCGATCTGCCGGTGGGCAACGAGGCGTGCTTCACGGATCCGGCCTGGGGACCCAACCCGAACGCGGTCAACGATTGTGACTTTGCGCCCTCGCGCATCTTCAAGGCGGCTTGGTCCGGCTTTGCAGAGAAATGGCCCGCTGCCTATGAAATCCTGTCCAACTACCAGCTCAGTGTCGAAGCGCAGCAGCCGATGATGGGTGCCATCGACGTCGATGGCGGAAAGGTCGAAGACGTCGTCGCGACCTGGATCGGCGAGAACGCCGCCGCCTGGCGACCGGTCGTTGACGCCGCCGTGAACTGACGGCGCCCGCCGTGTCCGGTTCCGCCTCCACGGCCCCGCCGGCGATTGCCTGCGAGGGGGTCTGGCAGGTCTTCGGCAACGACGCCAGGCAGAAGCTGGCGGCGGCCCTGGAGGCGTCGGGCGGCGACGCCAGGGCCGCCGCGCAGATCCTGCGCGAGCAGGATCTGATTCCAGCGGTGCAGAATGCCACCTTCGAGGTCCACGAGGGCGAGACGTTCGTCATCATGGGCCTGTCGGGCTCGGGCAAGTCGACGCTGATCCGCTGCATCTCGCATCTGATCCAGGGCACCGCCGGGGCGATCCGGATCGAGGGCGAGGACATCCTGACCGCCAGCAAGAAGCGGCTGATCGAGCTCAGGCGCCGCAAGCTGGGAATGGTGTTCCAGCATTTCGGCCTGTTCCCGCACATGACCGTGGCCGAGAACGTGGCGTTCCCGCTGAAGATGCAGGGGCAGGGGGCCAAGGCCCGTCAGGCCCGCGCGCTGGAGGTGATCGAGCTGGTCGGCCTGCAGGGCCGCGAGAACGCGTTCCCGCGCGAGCTCAGCGGCGGCCAGCGGCAACGGGTGGGCATCGCCCGCAGCCTGGCGGTCAACCCGGATATCTGGTTCCTGGACGAGCCGTTCTCGGCGCTGGACCCGCTGATCCGGCGCCAGTTGCAGGACGAGTTCCTGAACATCCAGGCGACGCTGAAGAAGTCGATCGTCTTCATCACCCACGACATCGCCGAGGCGCTGAAGCTGGCCGACCGGATCGCGATCATGCGCGATGGCGAGATCGTGCAGATCGGCACGCCGACAGACATCGTTCTGCATCCGGTGGACGACTATGTGCGCGAGTTCTCGCAGGATGTCGCCAAGGGCCGTCACGCCCGCGTCGCGTCGGTCATGCGGGCGCTGGATGGTTCGGCGGCGGAGCTTTCCGACGATCCCGGGTTGCGCGTCGACATGACACTCGACGGAGCGCTGGCGCGGTGCATGTCGCTCTATCAGCCGGTGCCGGTGCGCGATGCAGCGGGCGAGATCGTGGGGGTCGTGAACCCCAGCGACCTGGCGGCGGCGCTGCAGGTCGACGAGTGATGCGTCCGGTGCCGGCCCCGCTTGCCGCCCTGACCAGCCGGCTGGGGCCGGGCGGGAACGCGGCCCTGGTCGCGGTGCTGGTCGGCGCCGCCTGCCTCGTGCTGGCGCCGGTGCTGCCGTGGCTTTCGAAATACCCGGACGGATGGACGCTGCCGGTGACCGAATGGATCGGCGCCGGCCTGACCTGGTTGCTGGAGGGAATCAAGCCCGCCGCACGCTGGTTCTCCGAGATGCTCGCCTATCCGATGCGCGGGGCCAATTTCGTGCTGGCCGCCAGCCCCTGGCCGATCGTGATCGGCGTCGTGACGGCGCTCGGCTGGTATCTGGGCGGGACGTGGCTCGCGGCGCTGGGGTTCCTGGGCCTGGGCTTCGTCCTGGCCTCGGGCTACTGGGTCCAGAGCATGAACACATTGGCTCTGGTCGCGGTTTCGGTGCCGCTGGCGCTGGCGCTGGGCGGCAGCATCGGCATCCTCGCCAACGAGGTGCCGCGCGTCAAAAGGGCAGTCCAGGCGGTGCTGGACGTGATGCAGACGGTGCCGACCTTCGCCTATCTGACGCCGCTGCTGCTGCTGTTCGGCTTCGGGCCGGTCGTGGGGCTGATCGCGTCGGCGATCTACGCCGCGCCGCCGATGGCGCGCAACGTGATCCTGGGGCTCGAGCGGGTCGAGCCGGAGATCAAGGAGGCCGCGGTGATGAGCGGCGGCAACCGCTGGCAGCAATTGTTCCTGGTCGAGATTCCGTCGGCCTCGATGCAGATCATGGTGGGGGTGAACCAGTGCCTGATGGCCGCGTTGAGCATGGTCATCATCGCCGCGGTGATCGGCGGCTTCAACGACATCGGCTGGGAGGTGCTGCTGACCATGCGCAAGGCGCAGTTCGGGCAGAGCTTTCTGGCCGGGCTGGTGATCGTGGTCTTCGCCGTGGTGATCGACCGCATGAGCGGCGTCCTGGCGACCGAGCGGACCCGGCACGATTCCCGCGTGGTCTGGTCGCTGCTGGCGATTGGTGCCGTCGTTGCGCTGGCGACCTGGGGCAGCATGGCGGATCCCTCGAGCTTCGCGCTGTTCGACCCGACCGCTGAACGGGTCGATGCGGCCCTCGGCGCCTTTACGGCTGCCAACGGCGCAGCGCTGGACGGGGTCAAGAACGGCGCGATGTTCTATGTGCTGCTGCCGCTGCGCATCGGGCTGGACGAGGCGATCCTGCCGTTTACCTGGGGGTTCCAGTGGACCGGTGCGATGAGCCTGTGGCTCTATGCCGGTGCAGTTGTGCTGGCGGTGGCTCTGGCATTGTGGGGCCGGGCCGCGCTGGGCTTGATCCTGCTGATCGCCGCCGGGGTTATCGAAACCGGAATCTCGCAGCTGCCCTGGCCCTTCGTTCTGGCCGGGGCTGGGGCGCTCGGCTGGGTCTCGGGCGGGCGCAGGATGGCGCTGTTCGCGGTCGGCATGCTGGCCGCGATCCTGCTGGCGGGCCTGTTCGACCGGGCGCTGCTGTCGCTCTACCTCTCCGGAGCCTCGGTGCTGGCCTG
The DNA here is from genome assembly GCA_035458445.1 of Thermohalobaculum sp. Lineage (GTDB taxonomy): Bacteria > Pseudomonadota > Alphaproteobacteria > Rhodobacterales > Rhodobacteraceae > Thermohalobaculum. The sequence continues at coordinate 3,178 of DATHZU010000334.1, forward strand.
CGCCCTGGTCGGCGGCGCGATCGGTCTGCTCTGCGCCATGGTGCCGCCGGTCTGGCGCGTGGTGCGCCCGGTCTGCGACATGCTGCAGACGATCCCGCTGTTCGTGTTCCTGATCCCCGTGCTGATGTTCTTCCAGATCGGCGAGTTCTCGGCCTTCCTGGCGATCTGCGCCTATGCCATCGTGCCGATGATCCGCTATACCCGCCACGGATTGGTGACGACGCCGCCCGACCTGGTCGAAGCGGCGGTGGCCTCCGGCGCGACCGAGTGGCAGATCCTGCGCGAGGTGCGCGCGCCCTATGCGGCGCCGACGATCCTGCTGGGGCTGAACCAGACCATCAACTACGCCTTCTCGATGCTGGTGATCGCAGCGCTGATCGGGACCACCGGGCTGGGGCAGTCGATCTATATCGCGCTCGGCCGGGCCGATGTGGGCCTCGGCGTCGCCGCCGGCGCCGCGATGGCGATCCTGGCGCTTGTCGCCGACCGGCTGGTCCAGGGCTTCGCCGAGGCAAAGCGCAAGGCCCTGGGGCTCTGAGCCCGGCGCGCCCGTTCAGATCAGCGTCCGCACCACATCCGCTGGTCGGCAGACCCGGGCGCCCTTCGGCGTCACCACGACCGGGCGCTCCATCAGGATCGGGTGCTCCGCGATGAATCCGATCAGGTCGTCATCGCTCCACTTCGGATCGTCCAGTCCCAGCTCGTCATAGGGCGTGCCCTTGCGGCGCAGGATATCGCGCGGCCCGATGCCGATCCGGCCCAGCAGCGCGGTCAGCGCCGCGCGGTCGGGCGGGGTGACCAGGTACTCGATGATCTGCGGCTCGATCCCGGCCTCGGCGAGGATGCCCAGCACCGTGCGCGAGGTGCCGCATTTCGGGTTGTGGTAGACGGTGACCGGCGTTGCTTCAGCTCCCCTCGATGATCGTCAGCGTGGCGATCCCGGCACCGTCGCGGAACGCGCGGGCCGACTGGTAGGTGTCGGAGTGATAGCAATCCAGCGCGGCCTGATAGCTGGGGAACTCGATCACCACGTGGCGCTCGCGGCCCTGGGCGCCTTCCAGCTCGGTATACTGGCCGCCGCGCGCCAGGAACTTTGCGTCGTGGGCCAGGAAGGCGTCGCGCGCGCCCTCGACATATTTCCTGTACTCGTCGGGGTCGGTGACATGCACATGTGCGATCCAGTATCCCTTGGGCATCGGTTCCTCCTGGGCCTCTTTCGGTTACCGTCGTGTCAAAACAGCGAGCCCTGCGAGCCGCCGTCGCTCCGGTGCTTGGCTTCAGTTGGTAGTCACCCTGATAATCGCCCCGCTTCATTCGATCCAACATTTCTATCAAACGATCAACATCATTGGTATTGTTATAGCAGCCGAAACTAGC
>DATHZU010000335.1:0-6703 GCA_035458445.1 Thermohalobaculum sp.
TGGCGGACGATCTCGCGGCGGCGGGCATCCCCGCCTTCGGGCCTTCGCGCGCCGCTGCGCAGCTGGAAGCCTCGAAGGCCTTCACCAAGGAGATCTGCGACGCCTGCGGCGCCCCGACCGCCGCCTGGGCGCGGTTCACCGAGGCGGAGGCGGCGCGGGCCTATCTGCGCGAGAAGGGCGCCCCGATCGTGATCATGGCCGACGGGCTGGCGGCGGGGAAGGGCGTGGTCGTGGCCATGACCCTGGCCGAGGCCGAGGCGGCCATCGACGACATGTTCGGCGGCAGCTTCGGTGCCGCCGGCGCCGAGGTGGTGATCGAGGAGTTCATGGCGGGCGAGGAGGCCAGCTTCTTCGTGCTGACCGATGGCGAGACCGTGCTGCCGCTGGCCACCGCCCAGGACCACAAGCGCGCCTTCGATGGCGACGAGGGGCCGAACACCGGCGGCATGGGCGCCTATTCGCCCGCGCCCGTCATGACCCCGGAGATCGAGCGCCGGGCGCTGGACGAGATCGTGCGCCCCTGCATCGCCGAGATGGCCAGGCGGGGGACGCCCTACAAGGGGGTTCTTTACGCAGGGCTAATGATCGGCGAGGCCGGGCCGCGGCTGGTCGAATACAATGTCCGCTTCGGCGACCCGGAGTGCCAGGTACTGATGCTGCGGCTGAAATCCGATCTCCTGCCCGCGCTGATCGCCTGCGCCAAGGGCGGGCTGGCCGATGTCGAACTGGAGTGGTCGCCGGACCCGGCGCTGACCGTGGTCATGGCGGCGGAGGGCTATCCCGGCTCGTACCGGAAAGGCACCGAGATCAGGGGCCTGGAGCATGCGCTGGAAGTCGAGGGGGTCACGGTCTTCCATGCCGGGACCAGGGCCGATGGCGGCAGAATTCTGGCTGTCGGCGGGCGGGTCCTGAATGTCTCGGCAACCGGCGAAGACGTCGCCGAGGCGCGCGAGCGGGCCTACGAGGCCATCGGCGAGATCGACTGGCCCGAGGGTTTCTGCCGCACCGATATCGCCTGGCGGGCGCTGGAACGCGCGTAGGACAGTGCGGCGGTTGCGGGGCGAGATTCAAAAAGCGAATAAATAACAATAACATAGGCTGCGTAACACTGTGTTGCGCAATGCGCCGGCAGGTAGGGTGCCGGTCTTGCGCGGGGCAGCCTACAGCATCTTGCCGGGGTTCATCAGGCCCTTTGGGTCCAGGGCCCGCTTGATCAAGGCCATCAGGCGCAATTTCTGTGGATCGGTATGGTCGCGCAGGCTGGCCCGCTTGTCGATTCCGATGCCGTGTTCGGCGGAAATCGATCCGCCCGCCGCTTTCAGGCCGCGATAGACGATCCGGTCCACCGCCTTTGCCCGCCCGGGGTCGGCGGGCTGGCCGTCGCCGATGGTGATGTGCAGGTTGCCGTCGCCGAGATGGCCGAAGACGTAGAACCTCAGCGCATGGTCGAGCGCGGCGAGGGCCCGCGCCGTCTCGGCCACATAGGCGTCCAGCCCCGCCAGCGGCACCGAGATGTCGTACCAGAGCGCATGGGGCAGGAAGCGGTCGATGACGAAGCTGTCCTCACGAACGCGCCAGATCTCGTCTCGTTCCCGCTCGCTCGCGGCGACGACCGCGTCAAGGATGCCGCCGGTCTGCATCGGCGCTGCCAGGACATCGATCAGCGCCTCGGCGGGGTCGGCCGCCGGATCGCGCGGGGTCACCTCGTAGAGGGCGTAGACCGGTGCCTCGGCGAAACCCAGCACGCGGGCCAGACCATCCGCCTCGGCAACGGCGGCGGCGTAGGGGCGCCACATGATCTCGCCGCGGAGCAGGGCCAGCGCGGGTGATGCTTCGATCCGGCGAAAGCCGTCGAGCGCCGCCGCGGCGTCGCGACAGGCAGCCAGCAGCGTGGTGCCCGATCCATCCGCGGGCGAGAGCCGCAGGACGGCGCGGGTGACGATGCCCAGCGTCCCCTCGGCACCGCAGAACAGTTGCTTGACGTCGTAACCCTCGTTGCACTTCGGCACCCGGGTCATGTCGTCCAGCACCTCTCCGTCCGGCAGCACTGCCTCCAGCCCCAGCAGGCGGCTGCGCATCGAGCCGTTGCGGAACGCCTCCATGCCCCCGGCATTGGTGGCGATCAGGCCGCCTATGGTGGCGCTGCCGCGGGCGGCGAGGTCGATCCCGGCAGAGAGGCCGTGCATCGCCGCCGCGTCTTCCAGCCGGGCGAGGGTGACGCCCGCCTCGACCACCGCGATCCTTGCCAGTGGATCGATCTCGACGATCCGGTCCAGCCGGTCGGTCATCAGGATCAGGCTGTGAGGATCGCTGGCGGCGCCGCCGGCCAGGCCGGTCCGGCCGCCCTGCGGCACGATGGGCACGCTGTGGCGGCGGCAGAGCGCGACCACGGCCGCCACCTCGGCGGTCGAGCGGGGCAGCGCCGCCAGCTTGGCGGAGAGGTTCAGGGGGTGGAAGCCGGGGTCGCGGCTCGCCAGTGCCTCGGCGGTGCGCAGGCCCTGCAGGCCGACGATCGCCGCCAGGGCCTCGGACAGGTCGGCAATCCGGCCGGTCATGGCGTCCTCAGTCCGCGCCGGAGACCGCCTCGCGGGCAATCTCGAGGAAGGCGCCGATCAGCTTGCCGCCGGCGCGCTCGCGCAGGCAGATCAGGGCCTCGTCCATCATTACCTCGCAATCCGAGATCCGGATCGGCGCCAGGCGCCCGTCCTGGCCGAACTCCGCCTCCGAGACGATGCCGACGCCGCCGCCGGTGGCGACGATCTCGCGCACTGCGTCGCGGCCCTCGGCCTCGATCATCGCCTTCAGGGTAAGGCCCCGCGCCTCGGCGGCGGCCTCGATGTTCTGGCGGGTCTTCGAGCCGCGCTCGCGCAGCACAAGCATCTGGCGTGACAGTTCTTCCAGCGTCATCGACTTGCGCCGGGCGGCCGGATGATCGGCTGCGGTGAACGCGATGAGGGGGGTCGAGCTGAGCCGGATCACCTCGAAATCCCGGCTCTCGGGAACCTCGCCCAGAATGCCGACCTCGGCCTCGTAGTCGTAGAGCTGGGCCACGACTTCCTCGGAATTGCCCGAGCGCACCGACATCACGATGCCGGGATAGTGCTCGCGGAACTGGCTGAGAATCGGCAGCATGTGGTGCGCGGAATCGGCGATCACCCGCAGTGAACCCGAGCGCAGTGCACGGCTTTCGGACAACAGTTCCAGCGCCTGCTTCTCGACCTCGAACATGCGCCGGGTGATCTCCAGCAGCTGCTGGCCGGGCCCGGTCAGCGTCACCTGCTTCTTGTGCCGGTTGAACAGGATGATGTCGTACTCGTCCTCGAGCTTGCGCACCTGGTCCGAGATCGCGGGCTGCGTCAGGTGCAGCGCCTCGGCGGCGCGCGAAAATCCGCCGCAGACGGCGACGTAGTGGAAGGCGCGGAGCTGGACATAGCGCATGGCGGCCAGGAAATTATTGCGGGTCTGGATTCCGGTTCGCATATTACGATAAGCTCAGGTGATGCCAATATCCAAATAAACGATTTGATTGATATCGGAACTTGGCGTTGGCTGGATGATCCCGCCGCCGGAGCGGGACAAGAACAAAGACTGGGGCAAACGGTCAGAATGACGATCCTGCTGGTTCTCCTCCACCTTGCCGGTGCAGTGACGCTGCTGCTCTGGGCCGTGCGCATGGTGCGGACCGGCGTCGAGCGCGTCTATGGCGCGGCGCTGGAGCGCACCCTCAAGGGTGCCCGGGGCGGGCGGTTCAAGCCGGTCGTGCTGGGCGCGCTGGTGGCGATGGTGCTGCAGAGCGCGACCGCGGTGGGCGTGTTGGCCGCCGGATTCGCCGCGGGCGGGATGCTGGCCGCCGGGCCGGCGATGGCGCTGCTGCTGGGGGCCGATCTGGGCTCGGCCCTGGTGGTGCAGGTGCTGTCGCTGGACCTCAGCTGGCTGACGCCGATCCTGCTGATCACCGGCGGTTGGATGTTCCTGAAGGGCACCAAGCGCAACATCAAGCAGACCGGGCGCATCCTGATGGGCGTCGCGCTGGTGCTGGTGTCGCTCACGCTGATCGGCGACGCGACCGAGCCGCTGCGCCATGCGAAGGCGCTGCCGGCGGTGGTGGAGTACCTCAGCAGCGACATGGTCACCTGCTTCCTGCTGGGCGCGGTATTCGCCTGGACCGTGCATTCCAGCATCGCGGCGGTGCTGCTGATCGCCAGCATGGCGGCGCAGCAGGTTCTGCCAGTCGAGCCGGCGGTGGCGATCGTGCTGGGGGCCAACCTGGGCGGCGCGCTGATCCCGGTCGGCCTGACCCGCGCGGCGGTGCCCGCTGCGCGCCGGGTCCCGCTCGGCAACCTCGTGTTCCGGGGCGCGGGCGCGGTGATCGCGCTGGGCTTGATAAGCCTGTTCCCGCCGCCGCTGGACCTGCTGGGCGGCGACGCGGCGCAGAAGGTCGTCCTGATGCATGTGGCCTTCAACTTGGCGGTCGTTGTCGTCTTCCTGCCGCTGACCGGCGTGCTCGAGCCGCTGCTGCACCGGGCGATGCCCGACGCCGCCGTGGCCTCCGAGCCGGGCGACCTGCTGGCGGCGCGGGTCAGCCTGCTGGACCGCTCGGTCCTGCACACGCCGCGCCTGGCGCTGGCCAGCGCCACGCGCGAATTGCTGCGCACCAGCGAGATCATCGAGGTGATGCTGCGCCCGGTGATGGAGCTGTTCGAGACCGGCGCCAAGGACCGCATCAAGGAACTGCGCCGGCTCGACAAGGAGGTGAACCGGGCCCATGCGGACGTGAAGCTCTATCTCGTCGAACTGAACCGGGGCGCGATGGACGAGGCGGATGCGCGGCGCAGCATGGAGCTGGCGAATTTCTCGATCAATCTCGAGCATGTGGGCGACCTGATCGCCAAGAACCTGCTGAAACTGGTCGAGGAAAAGCTGGCGAAGCGGCTGACCTTCTCGGAGGAGGGCTGGCGCGAAATGACCGAGCAGCATGCCAAGGTGATGGCGAATTTCCAATTGGCGCTGAACGTCCTGATCTCGGGCGACCACGAATCGGCCCGCGACCTGGTTGCCCAGAAGGAACAGATGCGCGACCTCGAGCTTCGGAGCCAGGACCGCCACCTGAGGCGGTTGCAGAGCGGTTCGGTCCAGAGCATCGAGACCAGCGAGATTCATCTGGAGACGATCCGGGCGCTGAAGCAGATCAACTCGCTGTTCGCCTCGGTGGCCTATCCGATCCTGTCGGAATCGGGCGAGCTCCGGGACAGCCGGCTGACCGGGTCGGGGTAATTCCGACATATCGATTGAGTTTATCCGTATAATCCAAAATAACGATTTTACATATATTTCCGCCCGCCGCAGTATCGCCGCCGACTCGAGATCGGAAGGCTGGACCGCGAGCGGGCAGCCGTTCCACCGGGCAGGTGCAAAGTGCGGCGCAGCCCGACCGGCGGAGCCGAACAGGAGATGACCAGATGACCACTGCGACTGAACCGCGCCGGGGCACTTCCGAGACCGGCGATCCGCTGCTGCTGACGCCGGGGCCGCTGACGACCTCGCGCAGTGTCAAGGCGGTGATGGTGCATGATTGGGGCTCGCGCGATGCGGCGTTCCTGAAGATCAACAACGAGGTCCTGGCGCGTCTGCCCGAGATCGTGAATGCCGTCGGCACCCATGTCACCGTGCCGATGCAGGGATCGGGCACCTTCGCGGTCGAGGCGATGCTGACCACCTTCGTGCCGAGGGACGGCAAGTGCCTGGTGCTGATCAACGGCGCTTATGGCCACCGGGCGAAGAAGATCCTGGATATCGCCGGGCGGGCGACCGCGGTTCACGAAACCGCCGAGGACACGCCCCCTGATCTGGCGGCGGTGGACGCAATGCTGGCGGCAGACCAGGCGATCACCCACGTCTTTGCGGTGCATTGCGAGACGACCAGCGGCATCCGCAACCCGATCGTGCAGATCGGCGAGATCGTCGCGCGGCACGGCCGCCACCTGCTGATCGATGCCATGAGCGCCTTCGGCGCGCTGGCCCTCGACGCGGCGGAGGTCAGCTTCGATGCGGTCGCCGCATCGTCGAACAAGTGCATCGAGGGGGTCCCTGGGCTGGGCTTCGTCATCTGCCGGCAGTCGGCGCTTGAGCAGACCAGGGGCAACGCCACGACGCTGGTCCTGGACCTGCACGACCAGTGGCAGAACTTCGTCAAGACCGGGCAGTACCGGTTCACGCCGCCGATCCATGTGATCGTGTCGTTCCACCAGGCGCTGATGGAGTTCTTCGACGAGGGCGGCCAGCCGGGCCGCGGCGGGCGCTATGCGCGGAATGCCGAGGTGCTGATCTCCGGCATGCGCGAGATGGGTTTCGAGGTTCTGCTTGCGGACAATCTGCAGGCGCCGATCATCGTCACCTTCCTGATGCCGAAGGATCCGGCCTTCGTGTTCCAGACCTTCTACGACAGGCTGAAGGAGCTGGGCTATGTGATCTATCCGGGCAAGTTGACGGTGGCCGACACCTTCCGCATCGGCTGCATCGGCCGGCTGAACCAGGGCCACATGCGCGACGCGCTGGCGGCGGTCCGCGCGGTCTTGGGCGAGATGGGCGTGACCTCGCTGGGCGCGGCGAACGCGGCCTGACAGAAACCAGAGGATACCAAACCGAAATGAACCGACATTCCCCCGTCGCCGTCCAGGTCAACGACCGCGACTATCCCTTCCCC
>DATHZU010000336.1:0-4233 GCA_035458445.1 Thermohalobaculum sp.
TCATCCGAGACTGCCGGTATAGTGTACGCCCGGCCGGTCATCCTCGGTCAGCACCCCGATCCTGAACACCGTTTCTCCGGCCTCGCGAAGCACCTGGGTCACCCTTTCGACAGCATCGGGGTCGACCACCAGCACCATGCCGATGCCGCAGTTCAGCGTCTTCAGCGCCTCGGAATCCCGCAGACCTGCCTGGTCGAGCAGCCAGCGGAAGACCGGGGCCAGCGGCCACGAGCCAAGCTCGATCCTGGCGGCCGTGTCGCCGTCCAGAACCCTTGGCAGGTTCTCGGTCAGGCCACCGCCGGTGATATGGGCCAGCGCCCGCACACCGCCGGCGGCGATGGCCGCCAATGCCGGCTTGACGTAAATCCGGGTGGGCGCCAGCAATGCCTCGCCAAGCGTTCCCGCGCCGAAGGGGCAAGGATCGTCCCAGGCGAGTCCGCTGTCCGAGACGACGCGGCGCACCAGCGAATAGCCGTTGGAATGCACCCCCGACGAAGCCAGCCCCAGCAGCACGTCGCCGGCCCGGGTCGCGACCGGCAGGGCCTGGCCACGCTCCATCGCACCCACCGCAAATCCCGCGAGATCGAAATCGCCCGCGGCGTACATCCCCGGCATCTCGGCGGTCTCGCCGCCGATCAGGGCGCAGCCGGCCTCGCGGCAGCCATCGGCGATGCCCTCGATCACCCGCGCGGCCTCGTCCACCGCCAGCTTGCCGGTGGCGAAGTAGTCGAGGAACAGCAGCGGCTCGGCCCCCTGGCAGACCAGGTCGTTGACGCACATGGCAACCAGATCGATGCCGACCGTGTCGAGAATGCCGGTGTCGATGGCGATGCGCAGCTTCGTGCCCACCCCGTCCGTGGCGGCGACGATCACCGGGTCGGCATAGCCCGCCGCCTTCAGGTCGAACAGCCCGCCAAATCCGCCCAGCCCGGACATCACGCCGGGGCGGTCGGTGGACTTTGCGGCAGGCTTGATGCGCTCGACCAGGGCATTGCCGGCATCGATATCGACCCCGGCATCCTTGTAGGTCAACGCATTGCGGGATTCGGTCATCATCGGCTCCTGTGCGGCTGCGCCCGCTTTAACCCAAGCCGCGCCGCTTGAAAACGGGGCTTTCGCCGTTGACCCTGCGGCGGGGCGCACTTAATCAGCACAGAGGCTGGGCCCGTAGCTCAACTGGTCAGAGCAGACCGCTCATAACGGTTTGGTTGGGGGTTCGAGTCCCTCCGGGCCTACCACGCAGTCCCGCCCATTTGGCGGGTTATTGGCGCCTCGGGAATGGTGGCGTCTTTTCAAACCGTTGCGGCGTGCCGACCCCCGAGTGTGGCTACTCTTTCGCGCTGAGAGCAGGGAAATCTCCGCTCTCGGGCCCTCCGGCGCAATTCTGCTCTGCTGGCGTCCAAAATAATTTCAGATGCTCGGGGGATTCTGTGAGTCTGGACGCGGAGGTCCCGTCAACCATCTGTGGTAGATGCACCCGAGGGGTCGAGCGAGTCCTCACGCGATGACAGAACGCTGGTCGTCCCAGGCAAGCGGCAAATCGCCGATCCGCTTCAGCTGTTGCGCGGTGAGTGATACCGGCTGATCGCCGTCGAGGATGCGCTCGACGATGTCCGGAGCAAGAAAGGCAAGCTGGAGCGACCGCGAGAGATCGCCTCGGTCGATATTCTCGCAGCGGGCCAGATCGCCGAGGCTGAGGTCGAGTGCGGGATTGACATAGTCCGCGACCCTGCATCTTGCCTCGATCACTGCCTGTATGAGCTGCGCATCGGGCTTAGGTGCCAGTGCTGCGGCGCCCTGCAGAACCAGCCGCAGCTCGGACCCGCGGCGCGCGAGCCGAATCGGCGCCGTGACCGTAATGCCGCGAGCCTCGGCGAGGAGGGCATTCGCGGGATCGGTCGCCATGTCCGAAGCCAGGTCTGCGAAGCTGATCCCGGCGCAGAGCTCAGTCTCCCCGAGATCGACATGGGTGACGAGGCTGCGGAGCAGTTCGCACGCTCCAGTTGACCGCGGCGCATCGAGCGCCGCGGCGATCGCCCCGATCCGGCCGAGCATGGCATTGGCCTTGTCCGCGTCGATGTACACCCTCGCAACCAGTCCCCTCGTGAAGCCTGGATCGCGCAGCCGGACCGCGATGACGCTCGCCAATACCGTCTCCATCTCGGCGGCCGGGATGCGCCAACCCCGGGCTCCGGTGGCGACACTGCCCTCCACCAGATCGGCACTGACATAGTAGCGGTAGCGCCGCCCGTGCTTCGTCGCATGCGTCGGCCGCATCTTGCGCCCGTCGGGATCGGTCAGCTTGCCGGCGAGCGGGGAGGGCGAGGCCGCGTTCGATCGCTTAGCTGCCACCTGCCGGTTGGCGGCGAGCCGGTTCTGCACCGCCTGCCAGAGCGATGCGTCGATGATCGCCGCGTGCTGGCCGGGATGCACCGCGCCCTTGTGCCGGACGCATCCGGCATAGAGCGGGTTGGAGAGCAGCGCATAGAGCTTGCCGCGCGAGAACGGCGCGCCGCCGGTCTGCCGGCCGTTGCGGTGATGGCGGACAGGTGTCCGGATGCCGCTGGCATCGAGCTCGGCCTTCAGCCGGCGTACCGAGCCGAGGTCGAGGTAGCGGGCGAAGATGTGGCGCAGCTGTGTCGCTTCCCCGGGCTCGATGACGAGCTTCTTCTCCACCGCCCGGTAGCCGATCGGCACCAGTCCGCCCATCCACATCCCCTTCTTCTTCGAGGCGGCGATCTTGTCGCGGATCCGCTCGGCAGTGACCTCGCGCTCGAACTGGGCGAAGGACAGCAGCACGTTGAGCGTCAGCCGGCCCATCGAGGTGGTGGTGTTGAAGGCCTGGGTCACCGAGACGAAGGAGGCCCCTGCCCCATCGAGGACGGCGACGATGCGAGCGAAGTCGGTGAGCGCGCGGGTCAGCCGGTCGACCTTGTAGACCACGACCACGTCGATGACGCCTGCCTCGACATCCGCGAGCAGGTGCCGCAAGGCAGGCCGGTCCATCGACCCGCCGGAGAAGCCGCCATCGTCATAGTGCTGCGGCAGCGCCGACCAGCCCTCATGCTTCTGGCTCGCGACATAGGCCGCGCAGGCCTCGCGCTGGGCGTCGAGCGAGTTGAACTCCTGCTCCAGTCCCTCCTCGGTCGACTTGCGGGTGTAGATCGCGCAGCGCAGGTTCTGCTTCGGGTTCAGCTTGCTCATGCTCCCCTCCCACTGTCGCGCAGGCCAAAGAAGGCGGGACCGTTGCGCCGGGACCCGGTGATGGCCCGTGCGATGGCCGAGAGCGAGGCATGGCTCTCGCCGCGCCAGATGTAGCCGCCCTCGGTCGCGTGGACCTCATGCTGCGCGCCACGCCAGACCCGGACGAGGCGGGTCCCGGGCATCAGCCGCGGTGCTGCGGTCGACCCTTGCGCCAGCGATCCCAAAGCTCCGCGCTCTGGGCCGCTGAAAATCCAACTCGATGGTACTTCTTCTTCATGGCAGTCGCTCCACATCACCTCCAAAGGGTATGTGTTGCGACGATCAATTGAACTCACCCGTAATCACCGACGCTTTAGGCCGTCGTGGCGAACTTCTCGAAGGTGCCTGCCAGACGCACGCGCTCGCAGGTGACCGCCCGCAGCGAAGCCAACTCAGAACAGAATGACCGCGACGGTGCCCAGCGCGATAATCACGCCTGCCGGGATCGGCCACCGGGCGCCGTGGTCGACATGCCTGATATCGGCGGCCAGACGGTCCTTCTCAATCGCGTTACGGGCGATCGGGTTCATGTCGTAGCTTGCAAACATCGGAATTTCTCCATCTCCAGGGTGTTTCTGCTACACTCAACCCTGCAGCAGAGCCGCAAGCGGCCGCGGGGGAGGGCCGTCAAGGAAATGCAAAATCGACCGCAAAAGCCGGATACGCTGCTCGAAATCCGCCTCTTCGGCGCCCCGGTCTTCCTTCAAGCGAATGGCGAATCTGTTCCGCTGCCGGGCCGCAAGGACCGGGCGCTGCTGGCCTATCTGGCGACACATCCGGATGTATCGCTGGCGCGTGATCGGCTGGTCGAGCTGCTCTGGGCCGACTCCGCCGACGGTGCCGGGCGCACCAGCCTGCGCCAGGCGCTGAGTACGATCCGGAAGGCTATGGGCAAAGAGGCCGGAGCGCTGATCGCGTCGGACCGGGATACGGTGACTCTGTGCGGAGAGGGCCTGGTTACCGATCTCGGCACGCTGGAGGATCTGTCCA
>DATHZU010000337.1:0-2278 GCA_035458445.1 Thermohalobaculum sp.
GTCCGCGCCGCCACCGGCGCCAAATCCGAAGCCGTAGCTGACCAGCGGCACGATCGTCGCGCCATCCTTCTCGATCGGCGGGCCGAGAACGTTCTTGGCGTTCAGCAACCGGTCGAGCTCCTCGACCGTACCTTTCAGCAGACGTTCGACGTCTTCCATAGCAGCCTCCATTTCAGGAAATCTGCCGCAATTATAAGGCCCCGAATCCGGCGCGCATTGACGTGGGTCAGAATTCGCCATGCCCTCGACAGGCCGCGAACGCGCAACCGGCCAGCGCCGTTGCCCACGGCTTCCCGGATTTCGCCTGCGGAACCGGGGGTTCGGCTATGAAACCCCCTAGGCCTTGCCGCCGTCAGGGCAGGATCGGCGCGAAGGTGTGAATGTAGCGGATCGATTCTCCCGGCTGGGCATCGGGGAAGACCTGTTCGAAGATCTCGGCCATCTTGCCTTCGCGGTAGAGCTGGCTCAGCGCCCGGTCCAGCGCCAGCCGGAACTGGCTGTCCCCCAGCGGCAGCGCCAGCCCATGCAGCTCCAGCGTCAGCGTGTTCCCTGCCACCACCAGGCGGTCCTTCTGCGCGCTGGAATCGCGCAGCGCGAACAGGATCGACTGGTCGCCGAAATAGGCCTCCAGGGTTCCGCTCTCGATCCCGGCCAGCCCCTCGGCATGATCGGCCACCGGCACGACCTCGGCGGTCATGCCGAACCCGGCCAGCGACGACCTCAGCGCGTCCTCGGTGGTGGTCCCGGCACGCACCCCGATCCGCTTGCCGTCGAGCGCGGCGAAGTCCTCGCTGGCGCCCGCTGCGGTCAGAACGCTGGCGCCGTCGGCGAAGGTGGGAATGGTGAAGTCGACGATCTCGCGCCGCGACAGGGTGATCGTCGCCGCCCCGCACAGCAGGTCGATCCGTCCCTGGGCGACAGCCTCGAACCGGTCCTTGGCGTCGACCACCTCGTGCCGGATGATCAGCTGCGTCATCCCCAGCTGGCCGCGCAGGCGCGCCATCACCGCGTTGCAGACCTCGACCGAGTACCCGGCAGGTGTCCCATCCGCGCCGATATAGGAATGCGGCCGCGCATCGCGGCGCACGCCCAGCGTGACCTCGCCGGTCTCGCGGATCTTGTCGACGACACTGGTCTCGGCTGCATTTGCCGTTCCTGCGCTGGGTACCGCCAGCAGGGCAATCAGGGAGAGACGATAAATCATGCGCATGACAACGCTCCTTACCTACAACGCGGCCGTGCTGGCCACCGGACAGCCTATGCCGCCGGGGCGCACCGTGCAATCGTCGGGCGAGTCCGGGCCGGATCGCGCATTGACCCGGGCCCGACACCGGCGCAACCCTGAGACGAACCGGAATCGAAAGGACCAGCCGATGCGTGACGGAGTCAGCGTCAAGCCGATCGCCGAGCAGGGTGTCCTGATCCTGGGGGGAACTTCCGGTATCGGGCTGGCCTGCGCCGAGGCGTTCACGGCAGCCGGGGCGCGCGTGCTGCTGGTGGGGCGCAACCCGGAACGCGGCACGGCAGCCGCTGCCGGGCTCGGGCCGGGCGCGGGCTTCCTTCGGGCCGACTGCGCCGAGCCCGGCCAGGTCGAAGCCATGGTCGCCGAGGCCGCTGCCCGGCTCGGCCGGATCGACACGCTGATCTGCTCGCTGGGCGGCAACCGGCTGCCCGAGCTTCTGTTCCGTCAATCGCTGGAAGACATCCGGGCGGCGCTGGCGCAGGACCTGGCGCCCTTCCTCTATGCCGGTCGCGCCGTGCTGCCGGTGATGATGGCCCAGGGCGGCGGCGCGGTAATCAACATCGCCTCGGACGCTGGCAAGATCGCCACCCCGGGCGAGAGCGTGATCGGCGCGAACATGGCGGCGATCATCCAGTTCACCCGGGGCCTCGCCATCGAGGGCAAGCGCAATGGCATCCGCGCCAACACCATCACTCCCAGCCTGGTCGAGGGAACGCCGCTGACCGACCGGCTGATGCAGGAAGGAAGTTTCTCGGCAAAACTATTCGCCAAGGCGAGACCCCTGGCCCACCTTGGAAAGACATTCCCACATGATCTTGCAAACATTGCGATTTTTCTGGCGAGCCCGAACGCCGCGAAGATCACCGGGCAGGCAATCAGCGTGAACGGCGGCATCAGCGCGATTTAGAGCGACGCCTTGTTGACAATCATTCTAAAATCAGAGAGTATTCAACCCTAGCGTTAACTGGGTGTGTTTGCGTGGTTTTCCGGTTGAGTCCGGCAGAGTTGAGTGAGTATCCGCGACCGGATACGGTC